>NZ_CAXBOV010000031.1:0-44693 GCF_963977355.1 uncultured Halopseudomonas sp.
GCCTCGACTAGAATAGCAATCCGCTCGTCAAGACGGTACTTACCGGATGCTTACCATTCTGGCGCAAAGACGCCGAATTGGTAGGGTGAGGAGGAGTCCATCCCATTGCTTACGGAGCACTTCGGATGAATAACACCAAAAACGAAAGCGGTAAAACGCTAAAAGGTAGGAACCTCGCGTGGCTCGTGGCAACACTTGTTCTGGATTTCCTTGTTCTCCTCGTCTTGGCCTTTAACACGACGATTGAAGCACTAACGCCAGACCGGGTCGCCGCCATTAGAGCCAGCTTGGCGGCTCTACTACCCATCCCCGTCTTGCTCCTGTCCTCGTTAATTTCAGCAAACCTTAAAGCCAGTCTTGTTTTCTGGCGTTTGAAGCATCCCCTGCCCGGTTCACGCGCATTTTCAGTACATGCGCCAGCGGACCACCGAATCGACCTGGAAAAACTCAAAGGCCAGGTCGGAGAATTTCCGGTCGATGAGCGCTGCCAGAATTCAACGTGGTATCGCCTCTATAAGCAGGTTGAATCGGAGCCGTCAGTACTTGATAGCCACAAGAATTATTTACTGTTCCGTGATATCGCAGCAATGTCCGTTCTGCTCATCCCCATAGTGCCCATAGTTCTGTATTTCCTCCGTGTCGATAACACGGCAATTTTTATCAGTGGCACCTGGTTCCTCGGGCAATATGTGATTGCTGCACTTGCAGCAAGGTCAACCGGAATTCGTTTCGTGCAGAATGTACTTGCTGTGTATGCCAGTAAAGGATGATTAATGAGTTTATGGCACAGCACTAATCATTAAAAATTAGTGACTAGGAGGCAGGATAGATGGTGCCCGAGGCCGGAATCGAACCGGCACGACCGTTTCCAGTCGAGGGATTTTCTTACCACTTCGGTTTTCACCGCCAGCTTCCTGCATAAGCAGACTACTGTTCGTGGTCTGGAGCACGCCTTCACCCTAGCTCCACGTTTAACCGCTTTGCCTTAGGTGCCCGCCGTCTGCTCTCTACACCTTCCCCAAGAAACTGCCTTGGGGCTTGGCTCGGCGTTGGCTCGGATTCTAATCAAATCCAGGGCTTTCGCCGAGTTTGACGGGCTTCACCTTCAGGGTTTCCCCTGGAGGGCTCAAATTGTTTAAGTCCCTTGTGTCTACCAATTTCACCACTCGGGCGTGGTCTTACATTTGCCTGGTTTTACCAGGCTTGTTACGTCTTCTTTGGTTCTAGTGGCCCCTATTTGACACCTAGCGAGCCATTTTCAAATTAACCGTAAAGCTTAAATCCTGCTGAAAGCCTTATGCTGCGTGGCTTTCAGCCCTATTGCCACCTCCTAAAAATAGTTGACATTAGAGATTTTAAGTCCCTTGCGTCTACCAGTTTCGCCATCCGGGCTAGCAGGTACTGAATACAGCTACTGAATAATGGAGGCCGAGGTCGGAATCGAACCGGCGTACACGGATTTGCAATCCGCTGCATGACCACTCTGCCACCCGGCCTCAAGGAAAACAGCTACGTAGTGGGTGAATCAAACGTAACTTATGATCGATGCTGATAATCGCTACTTAGATCGAAAATATTAACTTATCTTGTTGATAAGACTGATATTTTTCAATATAGCCGCATTCGATGGGCTGCATTATGTATTAATTTTGAGAGCTTGGCAAGCACACCATAATCTCTAGTTGCAGGCCTGCTCATACAAAGGGTCGCTAAGCTCAAGCTTACGCATAGCTGACACTCGCAATGCCCCGTCCTCGGCCATAGGCACAAGCTCCTGCGTATCGCAATTGAGCAGGTGGGTCTGGTGAGACACCAGGTCCACGTATTCCTTGTCGAATGTGTAGAGTATGAACTGACGGAGACGCTGCTCGTCCCGGTCAATCCGGATGATGTTGTCGGTGTCCAGAACGGTAAAGCCTACTGTCATCGGGAACAGGTAAGTCCAGGGTCGCCAGAACACGCCCTCCTGATCCAGAGCTACCACCTGTGACGCTGGAGGTAACTGGCTTTGTTTGTGCTCGAACCAGGAATACTCATAGTAGATCTGGTAAGCCAGCATTCCCGCGCCGGCAAATATTGGAACGATCCACGTAGGCAGCTTCTTTCCGGTCAAACCACGCAACAGGAAACCGATCCCCGCCGCACCCAGGCCTGCTACAGCCAATGCAAATAAATGCCAAATCATAAATTCATTTCCGCAAATAAGGCGGGCTTCCATAAGGAAGCCCGCTCAGGTTCAGCCAGCTGCAGAGCGCAGCCCTGCAGGTCTGGCCTGGATAGTACTCAGTGATCCAGCGCGGTGCCAGCTCCTTTCGGGTAGCGGACGCTTTCTACCAGATCCTGAATTTCCTGCGGAGGTGCCTCTGTCGCATAGGCTACCGCGAAGGCTACGGCAAAGTTGATCAGTGCGCCAACTGCCCCGAAGGCCAAAGGCGAGATGCCGAACACCCAGTTCGCTGGAATGTTTTCCAGGGTGTTGGTACCCGGAATGAAGAACCAGCCCAGATAGATGAAGATGTACACGGTGGTGGCGATCAAGCCGGCCAGCATGCCCAATACCGCGCCCTTGCTGTTGATGCGCTTGGAGAAAATACCCATCATCAGTACCGGGAAGATGGTCGCCGCGGCAATACCGAACGCCAGTGCGACCACCTGTGCAGCAAATCCGGGTGGATTGATACCTAGGTAAGTGGCAATGACAATGGCCACCGCCATGGAAATACGGGCTGCCAGCATTTCTCCTTTATCCGTGATATCGGGCTTTATGATCTTTTTGATCAGGTCATGACTGATTGCCGATGAAATCGCCAACAGAAGACCCGCAGCGGTGGAAAGCGCCGCTGCAATGCCCCCCGCCGCAATCAGACCGATGACCCATCCCGGCAGGTTGGCGATCTCAGGGTTTGCCAGTACCAGAATGTCGTTATTGACGACCAGTTCACTGCCCTCCCAGCCACGCGCTTCAGCTGTTTCGGCGAATGCAGGCACATCGTTGTACATCTGGATACGCCCGTCATCATTCTTGTCTTCATAGCTGACAAGCCCGGTTGCTTCCCACGTCCTGATCCATTCTGGCCGTTCCTCGTATTCCAGTGCTTCGGCGGTCGGACCTTCAGGGTAGATGGTGTTGATCAGGTTCAAGCGCCCCATGGAGGCGACAGCGGGTGCAGTGGTATACAGAATCGCGATGAATACCAGTGCCCAGCCTGCGGTCCAGCGAGCATCGGCGACCTTTGGCACAGTGAAGAAGCGGATGATGACGTGCGGCAGGCCAGCAGTACCGATCATCAACGACACTGTGAACAGGAACATGTTCAGCTTGTTGGAGACGTCAGCGGTATAGTCCTGAAAGCCAAGCTCATTAACCACTTGATCCAGTTTCTGCAACATGGGCATGCCGGACTCCAGATGAGTTCCGAACAGGCCTGTTTGCGGCAACACGTGACCGGTCATTTGCAGCGAAATAAAGATCGCCGGAATGGTGTAGGCAATGATCAGCACGACGTACTGGGCTACCTGGGTGTAGGTAATACCCTTCATGCCGCCCAGCACCGCATAAGCGAATACCACTGCAGATGCGATAATCAGGCCGGTGGTGCTGTCGACTTCAAGAAAGCGCGCAAATGCCACGCCGGCACCGGTCATCTGTCCGATAACGTAGGTGGTGGAAATCACCAGAAGACAGATGACTGCGACTACCCGCGCCGCATTGCTGTTGAACCGATCTCCGACGAAATCCGGCACGGTGAATTTACCGAATTTGCGCAGGTAGGGAGCCAGCAACATCGCCAGGAGCACGAAGCCGCCGGTCCAGCCCATCAGGAATGACGAGTTGACATAGCCAACCGAGATCAGGCCAGCCATTGAGATGAAGGAAGCCGCAGACATCCAGTCAGCAGCCGTCGCCATGCCGTTCGCGACGGGATGCACGCCCCCGCCTGCGACATAGAATTCTTTGGTTGATCCGGCACGTGCCCATATCGCAATGAAGATATAGACAGCGAAAGACCCGCCGACGAACAAGAGGTTGATAACGAATTGGCTCATTCCGGTTACTCCTCCAGGCCGAATTTTTGGTCCAGACGATTCATTTTCCAGGCATAGAAGAAGATCAGGAAAACGAACGTCAGAATCGAGCCTTGCTGGGCAAACCAGAAGCCAAGATCTGCGCCACCGACCGAAATGCCAGATAGCACAGGTCGTAACAAGATACCGAAGCCGAATGAAACCGTAGCCCAGACTGCCAGGCATCCGTAGATCAGGCGTAGATTCGCCGACCAGTACGCCTTGGCTTTTTCTTTATCATCCATCGTATCTCTCCACTTTATTGTTATTACCGATTTGGGAATTCCACTAGCTCGGAAGGGTTCCGTGCTAACGATTCTGCAAAATTCGGCCTGACAATAAATCCCCGACATTAGTCTTAGGCTTTGATTGCGTGCACAGACAGGTGCCAGGGGGATGGGGATCTTTAGCGGAGGAACAACGAAAAAAGCCACCCGGAGGTGGCTTTAATCTGAATCTGGAGCGGGAAACGAGACTCGAACTCGCGACCCCGACCTTGGCAAGGTCGTGCTCTACCAACTGAGCTATTCCCGCTTTGCAACGGCGCCTATTCTATCTTGCTGCGCCAGCCTGTCAACTCATTGATTCAGAAAAAGTTATTTGTCGCTTTTTTGATCAGAATGCATACTCATATGAGGCCATGCGGCTTTTAAATACAGGCACATGGACCACAAAGTAAGCACGGCGGAGATCATCAGCAGTACATAGCCCAAGATCACCCAGCTCGAAAAAGTCGGTGGATTGGCCAGCAGTACGATCAGTGCGACCATCTGAGCTGCAGTCTTGTATTTCCCCAGATTGGAGACGGCTACCTGTGCCCGCGCGCCTATTTCTGCCATCCATTCGCGCAGCGCCGATATAACGATCTCGCGGCCGATAATCACCATTGCAGGAGCCGTAACCCAGAAATTGGCATGGGCTTGCACTAGCAGGACCAAGGCCACGGCGACCATCAGCTTGTCCGCCACCGGATCCAGGAAAGCGCCAAATGGCGTGCTCTGCTGCCATTTTCGGGCCAGATAACCGTCCAGCCAGTCCGTCAGACTCGCCAGAGTAAACACTGTAGCAGCGGCCAGATAGCTCCAATGCAGAGGCAGGTAGTACAGCAGGATGAAGATGGGGATCAGGGCGACCCGCAGCAACGTCAATATATTCGGTATATTCATAAACTCTCGGCGACCCTCTCTTGATCACGCATTCTAGTCGCTATGCAGAGATGCATAAATCTGTTCCGCAAGTTTTTTGCTGATACCCGGCACCTTGGCCATTTCTGCAGCACTCGCACGACGCAATTCCTGCAGGCCTCCAAAATGTCGCAACAATTCCCGCCGGCGCTTGGGCCCCACGCCCTCAATACCCTCAAGTGGGGAGGTGTTGCGTGCCTTGCCACGCCGGGCACGGTGACCAGTGATAGCAAATCGGTGGGCTTCATCGCGGATGTGCTGAATCAGGTGCAGTGCCGGTGAATGTCCGGGCAATACCAGCTCTACCTGCGGGTCGTTCAGGTAGAGCGTTTCCATGCCGGCCTTGCGAGTAACGCCCTTGGCAACACCCAGCAAGGTCAGGTCATGGATAGCGAGCTCCTTTAGTACCTCCAGAGCCATCGACATCTGACCTTTGCCGCCATCTACCAACAGGATATCCGGCATCTTGCCCTCACCGTCCTGAATCCGGCTAAAACGACGAATGAGTGCCTGACGCATGGCCGCGTAATCATCGCCAGCGGTGACGCCCTCGATATTGAACCGCCTGTAATCACTCTTGATAGGCCCTTGCGGGCCAAAGACCACACAGGAGGCAACTGTTGCCTCGCCGCTGGAATGGCTGATGTCGTAACACTCCAGCCGGGTGGGCATTTCATCCAGTTTGAGTGCCTCCTGGAGGGTTTCGAAGCGCACCTGGATATTCTGCCGATTGGCCAGCATCCCGGTCAGCGCCATGTCGGCATTGTTCACTGCCATGGTCTGCCAGCGACTGCGGGTGCCCCGAACGCGATGGCTTATGACCAGGTTGTGCCCGCGGGCCTGGGCCAGTGCTTCGGCAATGACCGGCAGGTCCTCGTGTACATCGTTGACGATGATCTCTCCGGGCAGTTCGCGTTCTGCTCCGCCAAGGTAGAACTGAGGGAGGAACGCTGCCAGTACTTCACCTGGTGTTTGTTCAATGGGTACCCGCGGGAAGTGGTTCTTGCTGCCCAACACCCTCCCCTGGCGCACCATGATGACATGCACGCAGGCGCCGCCGGGGGATACGGCCGCAGCGACCACATCGACGTTACCCTGCTCGGTATCCATGCTCTGTTGGTCCTGAACCCGTCTCAGCATGCCGACCTGATCGCGCAGCTCGGCAGCGCGTTCGAAGTCCAGATCCTGCGCAGCCTGTTCCATGGCCCTGTTGAGTTCGTCGGTGAGGGCGTTGCTCCGGCCCTCCAGGAACATCACCGAGTGACGCACGTCTTCGGCATATTCCTGCTCGTCCACCAGGCCAACGCACGGAGCCTTGCAACGATTGATCTGATGCTGCAGGCATGGGCGGCTGCGGTTACGGTAATAACTGTCTTCGCACTGGCGAATCTTGAACGTCTTCTGCAGCAGGCTGAGGCTCTCGCGGATAGCACCTGCGCTCGGGTAGGGACCAAAATACCGGCCCTTGATTTTCTTTGTGCCGCGGTGCAGACCAAGTCGTGGAAAGCTGTCCTGGCTCGACAGAAACACATAGGGGTAGGATTTGTCGTCACGCAGCAGGATATTATAGGGCGGCCGAGAGCCCTTGATCAGGCTCTGCTCGAGTAGCAGTGCCTCTGTCTCGTTCGCAGTGATGGTGGTGTCGATCTGCTGGATGCGCGCCACAAGCGCCGCGGTCTTGGGACTCAATCCGGTCTTGCGAAAGTAACTGGCCAGGCGTTTCTTCAGGCTTTTTGCCTTGCCCACGTACAACAATTCACCCTTCGCATCGAACATGCGATAGACGCCGGGCTTGTTACTCGCGGTGGCCAAAAAGGCGCTGGGATCGAACTCGGTTGGCTGCATGCTAGCGGGGCATTGCGTCGATCATGCCGTGGCGTACTGCCAGCAAGGTGAGCTCAACGTCGCTGGTTATGCCGAGTTTCTCGAACAGGCGGTAGCGGTAGGTATTGACGGTTTTGGGGCTCAGACACAGCTTGTCTGCAATGGCCAAAACCTTTTCGCAGCTGACAATCATGAAGGCGATCTGCATCTCGCGCTCGGACAGGCTGTCGAAGGGCGACTCACTCGCCGGTGCAAAGGACTTGAGTGCCAACTGCTGGGCGATTTCCGGGCTGATATAACGTTGACCACTACTGACCTGACGAATGGCCGCGACCATTTCATCCAACGCAGCGCCCTTGGTCACATAGCCAGCGGCGCCGGCCTGCATCAGGCGGGTGGGAAAGGGTTCCTCGTGGCAGACCGTGACGGCGATGATTCGCAGGTTCTTGTCGTGCAACAGCAGTTTTCGAGTCGCTTCAAGTCCGCCTATGCCAGGCATGCGCACATCCATCAGCACCACATCGGGCTTCAGCGCACGAGCCTGGGTCACAGCGCTCTCACCGCAGTTGGCCTCCCCCACTACACTCAAGCCGGGGACATCGGCGAGCATACGGCTGATGCCCATGCGTACCAGATCATGGTCGTCAACAACCAATACCTTGATCAAATCCCACCCCTTGCGCAATTGACGGTCGGCGTTTATGCCTGCCGGGTTTCCGTCTCCGGGCAGCTTTGGCAGTGTTTCCTGCCGCTATTCAGTAGCCGCTACCATAGCAAATCGACGCGCAGAGTGGAACGATTCTCAGCCGGTACGACCGACCTCTATTTGAGGTGCCAATTGGCCCTTCAGCTCCTCCAGGCAGGCCGGATCATCAATGGTCGACGGGGTCACAAAGGCTTCACCGCATGCAATCTGACGCATGATCCTGCGAAGAATCTTGCCTGAACGTGTTTTGGGCAGGCGCTGCACTATCAGGTTTTGCTGAAAGCACGCCAGAGCGCCGATTTCCTTGCGCACCATGGCCACCAGTTCACTCGCGAGCTGCTGAGGATCAATCTGCACGCCATTTTTGAGCACTACCAAGCCCAGGGGCAATTCGCCCTTGAGCGCGTCGGGGATACCGATTACCGCGCACTCGGCTACCGCCGGATGCGCACCAAGCACTTCCTCCATTTCACCGGTGGATAACCTGTGTCCAGCCACGTTGATAATATCGTCCGTGCGACCCATCACGAAGACGTAGCCGTCCTTGTCGACGTAGCCGGCATCGCCGGATACATAAAACCCTGGGAAAGTATTCAGATACCCCTCACGAAAACGTGCTGGATTGCCCCAGATCCCGGTCAGACAGCCTGGCGGCAGTGGCAGGCGAATGGCTATATTGCCCTTCACGCCGGAGGCTACCGGCAGACCTTCGTCATCGAGAATGCCCAGCGTATAACCGGGCATCGGCCATGTGGCAGACCCCATCCTCGGCGCCTGAAGTTCGTAGCCCGCGGGGTTTGCGGCAATCGCCCAACCTGTTTCGGTTTGCCACCAGTGGTCGATGATCGGCCGATCGAAGTGCTCTTGCAGCCACGCCCAGGTGGGTGGATCCAGACGCTCACCCGCCAGGTACAGCCGCTCAAGACGTGTCAGATCAAACTGCCTGGCCAGATCGGCATCAGGATCCTCCTTGCGAACCGCGCGGAAAGCGGTCGGCGCGGCAAACAGGGCCTTCACGCCGTACTCGCTGCAGACTCGCCAGAATGCACCGGCATCCGGAGTACGTATCGGCTTGCCCTCGTAGATCACTGTGGTACAGCCCGCCAGGAGCGGGCCGTACACGATGTAGGAGTGCCCTACCACCCAGCCCACATCCGATGCGGCCCAGAACACATCCCCTATGCCCACGTCGTAGACCGTCTGCATGCTATAGCGCATGGCTACAGCATGGCCGCCATGGTCGCGGATCACACCCTTGGGTTTACCGGTGGTACCGGAGGTATAGAGAATGTAAAGAGGGTCGGTTGCCATTACCGGAACGGCATCGGCAGGCTCGGCATTGGCCAGAGCCTGGTGCCAGTCCAGATCGCGGTCGGTATACAGCTCGGCGTTGCACTGAGGACGCTGCAGGACCACGCAATGGCGAACCGGATGCCGGGCCTGATCGATCGCGGCGTCCACCAGCGGCTTGTAGGCGATAATTCTGTCAATCTCGATGCCGCAGGATGCGGTCAGGACTACGTCGGCCCGGGCATCGTCAATACGTACCGCCAGCTCCGGTGCGGCGAAGCCGCCGAATACTACGCAATGTACCGCTCCCAGACGTGCGCAGGCCAGCATGGCAATAACCGTTTCAGGAATCATCGGCATGTAGATGATGACCCGATCTCCTTTTTCCACACCAAGCTTGCGCAGCATGCCGGCGCACTGTGCAACTCTGCGGGTCAGATCTGCGTAGGTGATTTTTGCCTTGGTGGAGGTCACAGGCGAATCGTAAATGATTGCTGTCTGTTCACCGCGGCCGGCCTGCACATGGGCATCCAGGGCCAGCCATGACGTATTCAGCCTGCCATCCGCAAACCACTGGTGGTTACCTTCGGCATCCTGCGCGAGAATGGTGGTTGGCCGGGTATGCCATTCCAGTTTTGCTGCCTGGTCAGCCCAAAAAGCTTCCGGGTTCTCACTGGCCTGATGGTAGGCTTGCTGGTAGTTTTGTGCGGACATGGTGACTATTCCTCTTGTTTGTCGCCATGATTCGCTCCTGGGCCGGTAAGGGGAACTAGACTTACGTCGGATGGGCGTGGGCGCTCCCCTCGCCCACAATAGCCACACATAAAAGAGGGTTTTGATGATGAATCCGCCCGTGACTAACCGCCCGTGACCAAAGACACTATTTTCGCCGAGGCAGGCAAGACGGCGGTCATGCAGAACATCCACGGCACCATGACGTTCCTGCTTGCCTATCCCCCCTTCAACCAGATGGAGTCCAATCATCTCGCCTATCTGGTTGAGCACTGTCAACTGCGGTTTTACGCCCAGGGCGACACGATCATCAGCCCCCAGCAGGGGGCGGTGCAGCATTTCTATATCGTCAAGCAGGGTCTGGTGCGCGGAGAACGGCTTCTTGCCGGCCAGGAGACCCCGGAAACCACCTTCGAGATCAGCATGGGCGAATGTTTCCCCCTGGCTGCACTGATCGGAGAGCGCGGCACGCGCACCGAGCATATCGCGGGTGAAGACACCTTTTGTCTGACGCTGCCCCGTACGGAGTTCGTCAAGCTGTTCGGTATTTCGGCCAGTTTTCGTGATTTTGCCCTGCGCGGTGTCAGTAGCCTGCTTGATCAGGTAAACCAGCAGGCGCAGCAGCAGGCTGCTGAAAACCTTGGTGCACAATATTCGCTGGATACCCGTCTTGGCGACCTGGCCGTGCGCAGCCCGGTCTGTTGCGCCGCCGAACTGTCCATCCGTGCCGCGGTTAAAGCCATGGATGATGCCAGCGTGGGCAGCATCGTGATCGTTGATGACGCGCACAAACCCCTAGGCATTTTTACCCTGCGCGACCTGCGCCGGGTAATCGCCCAGATCGATATAGATCTGGACGACCCGGTAAGCGGCGTCATGACTCCATCGCCCCACTACCTGGCTCCTGGTGCTTCGGCCTTTGATGCCGCCATTGCCATGACCAGTCAGCATATCGCGCATATATGCGTGGTTGAGAAAGAAAAGCTCATCGGCGTGGTGTCCGAGCGCGACCTGTTCTCCTTGCAGCGCGTAGACCTGGTGCATCTGGCCAGAACCATCCGCCAAGCCGCGAAGGTCAGCACTCTGGCCGCCCTGCGCACAGACGTACGCCAGTTGGTAGAGAGCATGATGGCCCATGGCGCCTCGTCAACCCAAATCACCCACATCATCACCCTGCTCAACGACCATACGGTGTGCAGGGTAATTGAACTCTGCATTCAACAGTATGGCGATCCGGGCTTCCCCTTCACCTGGATGTGTTTTGGTAGCGAGGGTCGTCGCGAACAGACGCTGCATACCGATCAGGACAACGGCATTCTCTTTCAGGCCAACAGTCCCGCACAGGCAGCCAGTTACCGTGAACGTTTGCTTCCGCTGGCCCGACATATAAACGATGCGCTGGCTGAATGCAGTTTCACGCTGTGCAAGGGCAATATCATGGCCAGCAACCCCGAACTGTGTCTGTCGGAACAGGAGTGGGAGAAGCGCTTCGATCAGCTGATCCGTACTACCACCCCAAAGAACCTGATGGACTCCTCGATCTACTTCGACCTGCGGGTTATCTGGGGCGAGCCTGAAGGCACACGAAGGATATTCGCCCGGGTGCTCGACAAGATCCGCGACAACTCGCTGTTCCAGCATATGCTGGCCCAGAATGCCTTGACACAACGGCCGCCTATCGGGCGCTTCCGTGACTTCGTGGTGGCTCGCAGCGGCGCGGAAAAAGACACACTGGATCTGAAGAAACAGGGATTGATGCCCTTTGTGGACGGCGCGCGACTACTGGCACTGGCCCATGGCATTACCGACTGCAATACGCTCCAGCGCTTTCAGCAACTGAGTGCACTCAAGGTGATTGATAACAAGGATGCCGCCGCCTACGAAGAGGCCTATCACTTCATTCAACTGATACGCATGCAGCAACTCCAGTTGCAGGATCGGCAAAATCTGCCTTTCAGCAATAGAATTGACCCGGACACCCTCAACCATCTTGACCGGCGCATCCTCCGCGAATCCTTTCGCCAGGCCAAGCGCCTGCAGGCCAGCCTGGCCATCCGTTACCAGCTATGAATCCGTTTGACTGGCTCTCACGCAAGAGTGGCGCTCAACTGACCGAAGCTCAGCAGGCCCGCAGGGAACATCTCCCCCCAGCGCAACCGCTGAATGACACTCCCCTGAGGAAAGCGCGGTTGGTCGTCATGGATCTGGAAACCAGCGGCCTGGATACCCGACGCGACAAGGTCTTATCGATCGGTGCAGTGGTTATCGAACAGGATGCCATCGACATGGGCACCCAGTACGAATGCACGCTCTACCGTGAAAACCACAAGGTAACCGAAGCCATTCTGATCCACGGTATCGCGCCCAGCGAGATAGCCGAGGGCCGAGACGCCGCCGATGCGCTGCTGGACTTCATGGAGTTCTCCGGCCAATGCGTATTCATGGCCTTTCACGCTCGCTTCGATCAACGCATGCTGCGGCGCAGCTTGCGCGAAGACCTGGGGCATCGACTTCAGCATGTGTTTATTGATATCGCCGAAATGGCTCCCATGCTCTGCCCTGACGCGCAAGTTGGCCGCGGCGGTCTTGATGACTGGCAGGCCCATTTTCGTCTCAATAACACTCAGCGGCATAATGCGGCAGCTGATGCACTAGCCACCGCTGAAATCGCCTTGATCCTGTTGAGCAAGGCGCGCGCCCAGGGCATCCCCGATCTGGCCGCCTTGGAGAGTCGCCTCGGCCACTGGCGCAAACTCAAGCACGCCCGTTCGGGCGGAATCTAGCCTTATCGAAAAAACTGAACCCCAAGGTTGGACGGACGAAGCTGAGGTGAACCATGAAGCCACGGCCTCGATTCCCATGTCCTACAGCGCCGATTACCGCAACAGCGCCCATGGCCTGTCAGCCCGGGCGACCTATAGCTATTAATCAATAGCGCACACAAAAACATCCCGAACCAGTCAGGGCGTTTTCATTCAACCTCGAACTTCGGTGCGCCAACAAAGGGAGCGTCTGGGCTGTAATGCACCACACCTCCTCTCGGCGGGCACCTTTAGAGCGGACGACCTATCAGGACGGGTTGCCGGCGGGAAGTAGATCAGCTAGCGCGCCCAAATTGTTCTTGAAGGCCTTGGCAAACACATCACGATTTTGCGCCAGGTAAAGGCTGACTTCCTCGGCGGTCTGCTCGGTCAATGACGGTACCGCAGTCTGCAGCACTTCACCGAGCGCTTCAGCCAGCTCCAGCATTTTGTCGTGACGATCGGCTTCGGCTTTATCCATGAACAGCTGCTCCGGGTCTCTACTGCTACGATAAACAACTTCAACGGCCATACTCATACCTCTGGCTTGATAGTAATTTGCGGTCTGTCGCTCTGATCAGGCCGACCAGCAGAGTCTACTGTATGTTCGTACAGTTATCATCGTTTTTATGATGCCGCTTTTTTGAGTTATGAGAACAATTGGGCAGTCAGGCGCATTCGGGACCTTACAATATTGGTGCAGCTCAGGCGTTAGCGCCGAATGGTTCTTTCGCCAACATGATTGCCACACGACTGGCCAACAAATCCAGAGTGAAAGGCTTGGTCAGCAACTGCATGTGCGGCCCAAGAAAATCAGTCTGGTTCATTGCGCTTTCCGCATAACCGGTCAGAAAAAGTACTGGCAGACTTGGCTGCAGTTGCTGAATCACCTCTGCCAATTGTCGACCGTTCATGCCTGGCAGCCCTACGTCAGTCAATAACAGATCAATGTGGTCCATAGCATGGAAGGACTCGAGAGCCTCATCGCTATTACGGGCTACGGTTACCTGATAGCCGAGCTCCTCAAGCACTTCCTTATTGATCAAACGTACCGAATCATCGTCCTCGACCATCAGAATAGACTGACCGCCGCCAGTGGTGGCCGTTGCTTCGACCGGGACGGAATCCGAAAGTATTCCGGGGTTTTCTGGAAGGCAGATGGTGACGCTTGTACCTTTGCTTGGCGCGCTTTCAATCGTAAGTTCGCCATGACTTTGCTGGGCAAAACCGTACACCATTGAAAGACCCAGGCCTGTTCCCTGACCGATTGGCTTGGTCGTAAAGAACGGCTCCATAACCTTGTCCTGGACGTTGCGGGGGATGCCATATCCAGTATCTTGTACATCAATACAGACATGACCCGGCTCAGCGTCGTTTGATTTGACAAGCCGGGTACGGATAGTCAGGTTTCCACCTGCAGGCATGGCGTCTCTGGCATTAATCACCAAATTAAGGATCGCGTTTTCCAGTTGATTACCATCGACATGGATCCATGGATCCTCACTACATAACTCAAGTCTCAGAGCAATCTGCTCGGATACCGTTCTTTGCAATAAATCCTTGAGGGTAAAAACCAGACGGTTGATGGGCAGGGGCTTGGCATCCAGGGGCTGCCGTCTGGAGAATGCGAGCAGTCGCTGGGTCAAGGATGCGGCGCGCTGTGCAGAGCTGTGGGCCGCGTCCATGAAACGGCCAATGTCGCTGGTTTGACCCTTGGCCATACGGATCCTGATTAGATCGAGTGCGCTGATAACACCCGTAAGCATATTGTTGAAGTCATGGGCTATCCCACCTGTCAGCTGTCCTACCGCCTCCATCTTCAGCGCCTGGCGCAATTGGTCCTCGGCTCGCGCCCGCTCATCACTCTCTTTTCGGAGTTGCTCGATAGCTGCGTTGAGCTCGCTTGTTCTAGCCTGAACCTGAATCTCAAGCTCTTCGTTAAAGCGGCGTAGGGATAACTCAGACTGTTTTTCCTCGTTGATATCGAGAATTACCGACGCTGCCCCGAGGATATTGCGATGCTCGTCATACAGTGGCACTGCGCTAACGCGCATCCAGGATTCCTTGTCGCCATCCTGTTTATGGCAAAACTCAACTCCGGTCGCCGGCTCCCCTTTCAACGCTCTGGCACCAGGAAACATATTGGGCTCCAGCCTCCTGCCCTCGGCATCATGGGCTATCCAGCGCGATGCCTTTCCCGGATCTCTGGACGGTATTATTCCGCTGGGCAGATATTCCCGGAATAGCGGATTACTGATAACCGATTTACCTTGGCTATCCATAAAGCTGATGCCCACTGGTACATTTTCCAGAAGCGTACTAAGCCTACCGCGTTCTTCCGCCAATTCGGCCAAACGATCGCGCATCTCGAACTGACGCTCACGTGAACCCCAGGCTGCATCGACCGCGCTTAAAAGAGATGCGGAGCTTAGCGGTCGCTCAAGTACGATCACGTAGCCGGCCGAAGGAGGCAATCTTCGTCTTGCCACATCAGTGTCGCGTCCAAACCGACCGTTGTTCGATGCCAGCAGAATGATTGGAATATCAGACCAACTGGGTTGTCGGCTCAATGCTTCTTCCAGGGCTGCAACTCCCCCTAGAAGTGATTCCTCAGTCAGAATGACCAGACCGGTTCCTGCGCCCAATTCTGCGGAAAGCGAATTGAGGCTGGAATGCACCTGGACGTAATATTTTCCAGCAAAGAGCTTGCTCAGACTTTGTGCGTCACCTTTGAAGGGGGCAACAATCGACAGAGTCTTCGCTTCAGGTCGTCTGTCAGAAATCACTCTTTCGCTCTTCCATGAGGTTTTCATCGCCAAAGTATTCTGGAGTGCCCGTCAGCACCCCCCGAAAGGTCACCAACGGATCACCGACGCGCACACCTTTGGAATCTATTCGCAGCTCGCGGATAGCATCTTCATGGGCGCCCGTGCGATGTTTCAAAATGGAGATTGCCTTGCGGAGTCTGCCCTGGGCCTCGAAGTAACGTATCAATATGACTGAATCTGCAATGTAAGAAATGTTGAGACTGGTAGACATTGAACCAAGAAGTCCATGCTGCGGATTAATCAGGAAAGTAACAACACCCAGTTGGCTCAAGTAGGACAACATCTCATGCATCTGCAGGATCAACTGTTGCTCCTGGGGCATGGCCGCCATGTAGCCGTTAAGGCTATCCACCACGATCATTCTGCTATTGCGTTCTTCTACTTCGGTACGAACCCGCCAGGTGAATTCGCCAGGGGAAATTTCAGCAGGATCTATTTGTTGAATAACCAGCTGACCATTTTCTACATACTTGCTCAACTGCAAGCCCATGCTGTCGGCACGATTAATAAGGGTTGCCACGCGTTCGTCGAACTCGTAGATAGTGCAGTTTTCCCCCCTGCGGCAGGCTGCAGCCAAGTACACCAATGCCAACGTGGTTTTTCCTGAACCGGCCGGCCCTGTAACCAGAGTGGTTGTCCCCCGCAAGGGCCCGCCAACCAACAGGTCATCAAGCTCTTTTATTCCGCTGTGAACTGATTCATTACTGAACTTCACATGATGCTTGGCAGCTATCAGCCGAGGATATATCTCCAGACCTCCTTTTTTGATCGTGAAATCATGAAAGCCCGCTACAAAATCTACCCCGCGCAGTTTCTGAATCTGCATTCGCCTGCGCGCGGCACCGAAATCCAGCGTAAGTCTTTCAAGGGTAACCACACCATGGCAGAGGCTGTGCAGATGATTATCACGTTCGCCATTGGACGCCGTCATGTCGTCCACAAGCAGAACAGTGATGTTCTGGCCGGAGAAGTATTGTTTAAGTGCTAGAACCTGGCGACGGTAGCGTAACGGATCCTGAGCAAGCAGCCGCATCTCCGACAGACTGTCGAAAACCAGTCGCTTCGGCCTGAGTTTCTCCACCCTTTCCTCAATCAAGCGGATGGCATTTCCCAGCTCGGCTTCCCATGGGTGCAGGATGGATTGCTCGTAACCCTCGCCCAGCACATCGGCCGTCGAAGAAAACTCGAACAGGTCAATACCGTCCAATGTCCAGCCATGCGAATGCGCAACACTCAGGAGCTCTTCGCCGGTTTCTGAAAGAGTGATATAGAGTACCGGCTCCCCTGCGGCTAAGCCTTCAAGCAGAAACTGTAACCCCAAAGTTGTCTTGCCCGCTCCGGGTGTACCTTCAAGCAAGTAGAGCCGATTGGGGGGCAGCCCGCCTTTCAGGATTGCATCGAATCCGTTGTTGCCAGTGGATATGATCGGGTTTGTTTCTGCCATTCTTTATCCTCGCAATAGAAGTCGCGCTTGATAGCGACTCCAAAACCATTCAAACCAAATTTCCGTCACATTTTAGCAGCCCATATAGTTAATATTGCTAACCTGTATGCAAATGTTTCTATATGTTTAAACATGTGGCCATCCAGCTTTTGCGACAACAGAACGGAATGAAAATTCAAAATATGATTGTCCCTCGCATCCCCTCCAATAAGGCGTACGACCCAGTCTTTACAGGTAAATCTATTACTTATTACGGAGCAACATCTTGAGGAATGATCTGGGCGAAGAAAGTAGTAGAGCACTCGGCAACTGGAATCAAAGTGCGGAGCAGGCTATGCACGAGCGTTATCGACTGGTTGCCAAGGCAACCAATGACGCCTTATGGGATTGGGACCTGACAACTAATTACGTGCTTTGGAATGAGGCACTGATGCACACCTATGGCTACACCGCAGAAACCATCATCCCGACCGGAAATTGGTGGATAGCCCAGATCCATCCTGATGATCAGGATCGCGTTGATGCATCTATACACGCTGTGATTGACGGCGACGACGCGGCCTGGAGCGAAGAGTATCGCTTTCGCAGAGCAGACCGCACCTATGCAGAGGTCCTTGACCGAGGACAGGTGATCCGAAAGCCTGGCGCCTGAGCAGGCCGGAGTATCCGGGAAAACAGCAATGGGGGGATCAATACCATTTGCCCGAATACTCTCTTTCTTCAGCTTGATGTCATGGAAGGAAGATGGATTTGACGTTGACGAACTCCTTTATTCCGAAACCGCCGTGCTCGCGTCCGTAGCCCGAGTCCTTGACGCCGCCGAAAGGCATGTTCGGATCGGCTGCGCCGAAGGAGTTGATACGAATCATACCCGTATCAAAGTGGTCGCGAGCCAGCTTGATGGCGTGCTCCTCATCTTTGCAAAAGATACCGCCACCTAGCCCATAGCGACTGTCATTTGCCAGTCGCATGGCGTCCTTGTCGTCCTTTGCACGGATGATCGCCGCAACTGGCCCGAAGATTTCATCATCGTAGGCCGGCATTCCAGGTGTAACCTCGGTCAGCACTGTCGCAGGGTAATAGGCGCCTTTGCGATCGGGTACTTCTCCACCGCACAGGATTTTTGCGCCCTTGGCAACGCTGTCATCCACCTGCCCTTTGACCGTGTCAAACTGATCCTGGCTGGAAAGCGGTCCCAGCTGCGTATCTTCGCGAGTTGGGTCGCCCATGGTAATCGCTTCCATCTGGGCTACAAAGGCTTGGACAAAAGCGTCATGGACCTTGTCGGTCACGATAAATCGCTTGGCAGAAACGCAGGTCTCTCCATTGTTATAGAGCCGCCCCATCACTGAATATTTCACCGCGGTTTTGATATCAGCGTCTTCAAGTACGAGGTAGGCGTCGTTCGATCCCAGCTCAAGTACGGTTTTCTTGAGCGCCTTGGCTGCCACGGCACCAACGTGTCTTCCGGCTCCATCGCTGCCCGTGAGTGTAACGCCACGAACCTTGGAGTGGGCAATCAGCTTGTCACTGGTGTCATGGTCGATTACAACAACCTGAAACAGGTTTTCGGGTAGGCCAGCCTCAATGCATAGTTCGCGCAATCGCAAGCCCGAACCGGTGCAGATGCTGGCATGCTTCAGAACGCAGCCGTTGCCTGCCATCAGATTGGCAGCGAGCACGCGCACTACTTGGTAACAGGGGAAGTTCCATGGCTGGATCGAATAGATCACACCCACTGGCTGATAGCTGACAATACCGCGTTTACCGCTGAGCGCCTGCACGCGCTCCTCATCAGCCAGCATCTCGGGACCATTTTTGGCGCTGTATTCAAAAAGCGCCGCGCAAAGCTCGACCTCTACCCGCCCATCTTTAAGTAGCTTTCCAGTTTCGCTGGTCATCAGCGCTGCGAGTTCCTCAGCGTTGTCGCGTAATTTTTGTGCGATCTTGTTGAGATAGGGAGCGCGATCCTGAGGAGTGAGTTCACGCCACTCCAGAAAAGCTGCGTGGCAAGCCTCCAGGCGGTCCGTTGCTTCTTTTTCAGACATGACGTTGTAAGACTGAAGTACTTCTTCAGTGGTCGGGTTAATGGTGGTGATGGTCGACATGATCGCTCCTTCCAGATGTGTTGGGTGAGCGCAGGAGTTGGGTCTAACGCTGTGTCCCTGCCCCAGCGCAGCGTAATCGCCGCGATAGGCCGAGGCCGGACATTGCGTGGCGTTAGTGATATTCGGTTCATGAAGAACACAGAACATCCGTCCCTGCCTGTCATAACTGACTCTGGATGATCACCTTAAGTTCCTGCGCAAGGTGCGCAGATAGAGCCCGCGATCTTCTGATTCTTTGAATGTGGAGCAGACGCAAAAAAGCCCCAGAACCAATGACGGTTTACTGGGGCTTTTCAATTCAAATAGTGGCGGAGGGACAGGGATTCGAACCCTGGGTAGGCTATTAACCTACGCCGGTGCATTCAACCGCTCTGCCATCCCTCCACGGCCGGCAATACTACCGGAAACCGCGCGCTAGTCAATGCCCAAGGTATCGAAATGAAACGCTTTTACGTTTTCAAGGCCTTGATTTGCAACATCGAACGGGTATGATCAGTGAATATTAAAGGATCAACCTACTAGCTACTCCTGGAGATCGACTATGAACATGCAAGATCAACAAAGCACCCTGCAGCATACGGGTGTCAACGAGGCCGAGGTCAGTAAGCTTTTCCGCAATACTTACGCTCTCCTAGCCATGACGTTGGCGTTCAGCTCCATTGTTGCAATGGTGTCCATGGCGTTGAATCTGCCCCGCCCCAATATCATTATCATGCTGGTGGGCTTTTACGGGTTGCTGTTTCTGACCTCGAAGTTTCGTGATTCCGGTTGGGGTCTGGTTCTGACCTTCGTGTTTACCGGTTTCCTTGGATACACAACCGGCCCCATATTGAATGCTTACCTGTCTTTGCCAAACGGCGGCTCGCTTGTGGCCATGGCTCTGGGTATGACTGCTATGGTGTTCCTCGGTCTGTCCGCCTACGCGATTCTGACCCGCAAAGACTTCAGCTTCCTGTCTGGCTTCATCATGGCCGGCTTTGTGGTGTTGCTCTGCGCCGTTGTGGCCAGCATCTTCATTGATGTCTCGGGCCTTGCCCTGGCGATTTCTGCTGGCTTCGTATTGTTTTCTTCGGCCATCATTCTGTATCAGACCAGCTCAATCATTCATGGTGGTGAAGACAATTACATCATGGCGACCATCACCCTGTTTGTATCTATCTACAATATTTTCCTCAGTCTGCTACACATTCTGGGCATCTTCGGCGACGATTAATCGCTTGATTAGTTACAATGAGGCCCGCTCCATAGCGGGCCTTTTTTGTTTATGAACGGTTATATCCATGAATTTTGCCATTATCCTTCTTGCCGGCCCCCAGGATCCCGCTGCTCGCAGCGCTTTGAACTTTGCCCGCGCAGCGTTGGATGCGGGGCACCAGATCAGCCGGTTATTTTTCTATCGTGACGCGGTCCATCTGGCCAGCTCGTTGGGTGTACAGCCCCAGGATGAGGCGGACATTTACGCCGACTGGCGGGCTTTTATCAGCGACAACCAGCTTGATGCGGTTGTCTGCATTGCAGCGGCGCTGCGCCGCGGTGTGCTAGACAGCGCGGAAGCAACCCGGTGGAAGCGACCAGTAGCAAACAGCGGAGCACCTTGGGCATTATCGGGCCTTGGGCAATGGGTCGACAGCCTGCAAACGGCCGACCGCACAGTGACGTTTGGTACCTGACATGAAAAGTCTGTTGATTATTACCAGTCGGCCGCCTACCCACCTGGCGGCCCGGGAGGCTCTAGACCTGGCGCTGGCTGCTGCTGCCTTCGGTGTGCCGACAGGTCTCCTGTTCATGGGTGACGGGGTTCTGCAGTTGCGCAAGGGGCAGGATGCAGGTTTGCTGCAGCAAAAATCACTGTCGGCGAATCTTGATGCCCTGGATATGTATGGCATAGAAGACGTCATGGTCTGTCGGCATTCGCTTGCCGAACGCGGATTGAACATAAATCAATGTTCATTGCCGGCAGACTGCGTAGATAGCAACCAAATTGCTATTTTGCTGGAACACTTCTCGGAGGTGGTATGCCTGTGAGCGCACCCACTCTTCATATTCTCCGCCACTCGCCAACCGGAAGCAGCTCGCTGGCCAATTGCATGCGTGTATTGGCGAACAAGCAGAGCGTTCTTCTCATCGAGGATGCTGTCTACGCGCTACTGCCAGGCTCTGCATCCCTGGGCAGTATCAAACTTCTTCCCGGTGATGTGCGTTTGCATGTACTGGAGGCAGACCTGCTTGCCCGTGGGCTGGCCCTGGACGATCTGCCCGCGCGTGTTCAATCCATAGACTACAAAGGCATTGTGCAACTCTGCGAGCAAAGCGGCAAGGTGGTCAGCTGGTGACGCAGACAATACAGGTTGGATCAAAGCGTATTGCACTTGACCAGGAAGGCTTCCTGACCGATCTGAACGACTGGTCGCAACCCCTGGCCGCGGAGCTCGCGCGTATCGAAGGCATCGAGTTTACCGACAAGCATCTGGAAGTGATTCTTTTGCTCCGCCAGTTTTATCAACGCTATCAACTCTCGCCGGCTATGCGGCCTTTGGTAAAATACGTAGGTCAGGAGCTTGGTCCGGAAAAAGGCAAAAGCATCTATTTGCTGAAGCTGTTTCCCGGTAGTCCGGCCAAGCTCGCGAGCAAAATTGCAGGCCTGCCCAAGCCGGATAATTGTCTGTAAAACCGCCATTAGGACTCGCTTCGCCAGACTTTATAATCCGGGTCCGATTGGCAACGTGGTCAGAATCACCAGTTCATCTCCCGTCTGGAGCTTGAGCGGGACATCCCTGGCGGGGTTGAGCTGCAATCGCCTGCCTTCGGCATCCGGCGTTAGCCGATAGAGCCCCAGAGCCGTCTCACCCTGCAAACCAGCCACTGCTTCCAGGTCGGCAAAGGTATTGACGCTCTGCATGGGGTATTCACTCAGGTCCCTATAGAGAATCTCGGCCCCACCCACGGTAAAGAGCTCCTCAAACACCAGGCCGAGTTCACGGCGTTGTGCAATTTGCGCCATCAGGTGGCTCAGAATCATCGGACTGATGATACTTTCACTGCGGTTACGCACCACCAACTCTTCATTTGCCGGGTCACTCAGCTCCAGCAGCAGCTGCGGTCGATGCTTACGCTCCTTCAACAACTCATCCACTGCCATGTATCCAACCATCGCACGGGCATCAGCCTCTTCACCCGAGTCCAGCCGGTCACTGGATACCAGCAGAATACTGTCCCACTGGGTTTGCAGGATCTTTCTCAAGGTTGTCTCTGCCATGAAATCGGCTTGCAGATGATCACAGGGCACGCTCTGGGCCTTTTCACTGTACTGCACCAGTTCCTCACGCTGGGCGTCCGCTTCGAGGGTTGAAACCATCATGAGGCGGAAGTTCTGTTCACCATAGGTTGCCAGCTCATGCACAAGCGCTGGCAGGCGTCGATTCCAGCCAAGAATGAGTACCGACTTCTTGCTGAAGTCAGCTCCAATCAATGACGTATTGACCTGGCTTTTACGCTCCCACGTCCTGGCTAGAAGCTCATTGTCTTGTGTTGGATCTGCATCCTCGTATTCGCGGGCCAGCATTACCAGGCTGTCGCCGGTCTGCACCCGCTCGCTGGTCGGCGCGTTGAGCATCGTGGTCGATATGTCCCCTGCCCTGCGGACCAGACCGAGAAGCACAGCATGAGGGCATCGCGCAGCAATTGCGGCCAGTGTCTGACCTTCACAGCCTACAGTTGAACGCAGATAAATTTCATTGCCATCGTGTACCGACATGACTTCGCCGTAGAACTCCGGGAGCCCAGGGTGCAGGATGGCCTGCGCCATCAGTCGACTGACTATCGCATCACTGGCAATGATTTCCAGCGGGCCGGGATAGGCCCTGCGCATCACGTTCAGCTTGCGCACATCCTCGATCTCGGCCACCACATAAGGCAGAGGTTGACCACTATGTTGACCCTGGGCGTGCAGGGTCAGCAAAGCCTTGATGGTTTCCATATCACCGGTAACCAACGTGCTACCGCCCTGGGAGCGACCGGGGATCATGACCACCGCGGCCTGCAGGCAAGCAACCCGGTGCAATGCCTCGGGGTGCAATGGCGTGCCCGAGCGCAAGATGATGTCCTTGACCCGACGACCAACACCGGGAGTGTCGCGCAGCTCCTGACTTCGCTCTGTATCTACTATGTCTGACAAGATCACCAGACGCAGACGGCGAGTATCGAGAGATTTGAGTAGGCGTTGAATACCACCAGCGTTATCCATGATTTCCTGCACTAGCGGGATAGTCCGGTTCGTCCAACCCAGGATCACAACATGATTGTTGATCGTAACCGGTGTCAGGCCTTGCTCCAGTACGCCCATCTTGCTGATCAGCCAGCGGGTCATGATGGCCACTAGTGTGCCCATGAAAAGCACATACCCGACAACAGTCAGCACCGTGGATATCACCCTGCGCCAGGTGCCTGAGTCGTCCCCAAGATACCCCGGGTCGGTAAGCCGGAGAAATGCCCACCACACAGAATCAGCCAGCGGAACATCAGCCTGCGAAGAGGGCCAGGCCAACCATCCGCCGATCAGTGAAATCAACGCGATAAAAAGCGCCACAACGAGAAGTTGGTAGTGCACGCCCTTGATCAACTGGCGTTCGAGGATATATCGCAGACGGTCTACCAGTGTGAAGGGCAGCATATGAATTCCAGTTGGTCAAAACCTTACAAGCGTACCTAAAGCCTGCTAGATTGACTATCTGCAAGCCTGCGGACTGAATATAACAGCGGTCATTGATGGATAACCTGCAAAACATCTTCGCGCTATTCGCCATAGCTTTTTACTGGCTTTTTTCAGCTGCAGTGACTGTCCGTGTCATCACTCGCCGCAGGCCGGTAAGCGGCACCCTCGCTTGGCTTCTGGTTATATATGTCATCCCTCTGATAGGGGCAGTTCTTTATCTGATGATTGGTGAGATGAACCTTGGCCGCCGGCACGGGGAACGCACCAACGCCATGATCGACCCATACCTGCACAACATAAATCATCGTTTTGGTCGCCCTGAGGCCGTTTTACCCGGTGGCGCATTGGCCCAGGGCATTCATCAAATGCTGATTGCACGCAACGGCGTCAGTGCACTGGGATATTCGAATATGCAGTTGCTGGCCACGCCAGAGGCGATTTTTCAGCAATGGCTGGGCGATATTCAACAGGCCAGGGAAAGTATTCGGGTAGTGACCTACATATGGCATCCCGGAGGCAGAGTTGATGATATTTCCCAGGCACTGATCGCTGCAAGCCAACGCGGCGTAAGGGTCTCGCTGCTGATCGATCATGCGGGCAGTCGTAAATTCTTCCGTTCAAAATGGCGCAAGAAAATGGTCGAAGCCGGCATAGAGGTGGTTCCGGCTTTGCCGGTAAAGTTATTTCGTGCCCTGGCTCGCCGCATAGACCTGCGTATGCATCGTAAACTGTGGGTCATTGACGACCGTATTGCCTATACAGGCTCGATGAACATGGCCGACCCACTGAGTTTCAAACAGGGGGCTGGTGTTGGTCAATGGGTCGACCTTATGCTGCGCTTTGACGGTCAGGCTGCCCCGGGATTATCCAAGGTCTTTGCCTGGGACTGGGAAGTGGAAACCGGCCTGCGTGACCTTCCAAAACACTACCCGGCTGCAGAGAACTGGCCTAACTGGGTTTCCATCATTCCATCGGGACCGGGCGTTGGCGAAGACCTGATTGGCCAAGCGGCGCTTTCTGCTATCTACCGTGCCAATACCAGTATCACCATCTGTACGCCCTACTTCGTGCCATCCGAAGCCATATTTGATGCACTACGCCAGGCAGCAAGGCGTGGTGTCGACGTGAATGTTCTGTTGCCCAAGAAAAATGACTCGATCATGGTGGGTTGGGCCAGCCGCTCATACTTTGAGCTGTTATTGGAATCAGGAGCCAGAATTCATCGCTTCGATGGTGGCTTGTTGCACAGCAAAGCAATGCTGATTGATGACGCAATAGCGCTGGTTGGTAGCGTCAACCTGGATATACGCAGCCTGCAACTCAACTTCGAGTTGACCGTCACTCTCTTTGACGGCGATAGCACTGCCGCAGTCGGGCACTTGATTGATTCCTACCTTGAGCGCAGTGAGCTCCTGACCCTGGCCTCGTGGCGCGAACGAAGCCGAGGTGCAAGGGTCCTTGAGCGTCTTATGTTCTTCATGAGTCCGCTGCTCTGAACTCACCATGAGCTCGCGCATGCCCCTCGACAGTAGCGAACGTAGGGATCTATTAATACTCTAAAAAACACAGTTAATGAGACTTGTTCTCATAAAGGATGACTGCTACATTCTAGATGCGATTTATTATCATTGTTATCTAGAGGTATGTGATGCGAATCTATCTGCTGCCCTTAACCCTTACCGCCGCACTCATGTCACCTGCCATGGCTGACGCAGGAGACGTAAGTCATTACCAGGCCAAAGCGGCTGACTCCCATGAACAGGCCGTGGCCAACTTCAAAGAATATAATGGACGATTAGAAGCCTTATTGGCCGGAGAGCTGGATGGCAGCGATCTGGCACAGGTACATGAACTGACCTATACCCTGGAAAATGCGCTGGAAAAAATGCGTGCCGAGGCCAGCGAAATGGCTTTAGCTCTTGAGGAAGTCCATCTGGCATCCGAGCGCGCAGACTCTGATGCTGTGCGCAAGCATGGTAAAGCTTACCTTGGTGCTGCCAAGACGCTTATAAACTAGGAAGCAACCACCCCATGTTGTCAGGGCGTTCAGCGCCCTCAATTGATGGGTGGTTGCCCTATCGAAGCGCCCTATTCAGTCACGACCAACTGATATTCCGTACGCAGTCCACCGCGGGTATGCACAATCACATAGCCCCGGCTAGTTGGCGTGAAACCCTGGGTTAGCGCAGCACTGTAGAGCGCACGCCAGGTGCCCTCCACATCGTTACGCTGGGCATCAAAGTCAACGCTAAGCACTTGCTGTGTATCGACTTTATCCATTACGAAGCCACTCACCGAAGGCACCCCTGAGGCATCTACCGGAAAGCTGACGGTGATCGGCAAGTTGTCCGGGGTCACGGCTGACAAGTCCGCGAACACCAGAGTAAGAGGGCCCTCTACCTTGACCTTGCCGCGTCGAGTTGCAGCAGTGCCGACTGTCCTGGCGATAGAGCCAATGTCATTGCGCAGGCGCTTGGGCGAGATATTGTATGCACGTCCAAAGAGATTCATCGCCGGACGTTCGACAAGGCGGATCTCGTATATCACCCCATCATCGCGCAGAGGCAGAACGTCCCCGGCACGGATATTTACAGGCTTTTGCTGGGTCACCGGCAGCGGCTTGTAGACTTCCTTGCACAGGGGTTCCTTGAAAGCCGCACGCTCGCCCTCGCCCAGTCTGGAATTGGCATCAAGGGCGTTGCACACCTGTTGGTGATAACCCTTCCACAACTGGCGGGCAGCGCCGGCATCCAGCAAGGTGGCGATCATGCCTGCCTCTGCTTCACGTGCTGCCATCAGCAGTGCGGTCTGGCGTCCGCTTGCCGCTTCTTTCCTGTCGGGACCACCTACCCCCATGCCCGGAGATTGAGTGGTCTGGCGATGCACATCAGCCCCGTTGGCAAGTAACAAGCGAGCACTTTCCAGTTCGTTGAGCTGCGCCGCAGCCATCAGCGGAGTCTTTCCCCAGGCATTGGCACCATTCACATCAAAGCCCGAGTCCAGCAGCAACCGCACATTGGCTGGTGTTTCCAGTGCAGCCAACAAGGCCGGACTGGAATCAGGACCGATACCGCGCTGACGACCGAATGTATCGGTTTCATACGCAATAAAATCGCGCACTACGTTCTGTGGCCCATTGTTGATCAGTACGCTATAGAGTGTCGCGAAGTTGCGTCCACGTTCAAGCTCACCCGCAACCGGTGCGATGGCATAGCGAGGCTGATAGTTTGCTCCCGGAGGCAGCGGGAGACCGGGCGCCTGATCAGGAGCCGAAAGATTCTCCGTCGCCCGCGCGAAGGTTTCGTGGAAAAGCAGATCAGCAGAAGCGCGTGCGTCGCTATCCGTCAGTCCCTGGGCACTGAACATCTGCACCAGCTCATTGTGCGCCGGTTGCAACATGGGCATTACCCGTCGGTACATCGCCTTGTTGTTCAGACTGCGCTCGGACCAGTTGAAAAAAGCGTCCATTGCTGCATCATTGCGTTGCCGCACCGCCGCCTCACGACCAAAACGGGTTAGTGCATCAGCGCCGAGCAGCGGCAGGTTCAGTAAGGTCCATTGCCGCTCTTTCCACGTCTGGAAATTATCGCGACGCTCTTGCTGCGCGTAACCTGGCAGAGGATCACCGGCCAGCTTGTCCAGCTCGGCCTGTAGCTGAGCGTAGGAAGGCATACCCGCCAGCGTGTTGGTGCGCGGCGGCGTCAGGTAGGTCTGGAACAGACACAACGGCTGTACGCTCTGCCCTTGCAGTTCATACAAGCCACTAAAAGCTGATTCGCCCCGAGCCGCAGGCGAATAGAACCCCCAGGTTTCGTTGACCATGACCAGAGTACGCCCGTTTCGGCTAAACACGTCGATCGAGCCGTAGTCGCCGGTCTGTGAAGAGGAAGCGTGGGACCGCCCGCCGTAATTGGGCTGCTCTGCGATCCACTGCGGCATCGTGTGTTGGCCAAGTACCGGCTGTCCGTTAACAATCAACACCCGAGTTCGATTCTCGTAACCCGCGTAGGGGCCGGCGTTGTATACGTCTACCTGCACCTGGCTACCGTTAACGGTGGCGCTGGTTTTGTCGGCATGTGTGCCAGCCAGCAAGGTCGCTGACGGAAGACGCGCTGCAGATGGTCGGCCATGGCGCGCCAGGTCTGCATTCAGATCCGCGGTCATTGCAGTACACAAGGCTGGATCACGGCTGTCTGCGAGCCTGTAACTGACATACGAAGCATAGGCATGCGCCTTGCTCTGTGCCTGCGGCTGCGCTACCGGCCAGGACGCAAGTTCACGGCTACGCTGGCGGTAGAGGGCTTCCAGGCAACCGATGGCCTGGCTATCTGCGCTGATCTCGGTGCCGCTCTCCTGGCCTAGCCCGCAATGACCTGCTCGGCCCAGCTGCCACTGGCGATGGCTGGCTTCAAGCAGTAATGCGCCGGCCATATCGGCGGCTTGCACCCGCGTTCGGTATTGTTCAAGCAGTTGCCGATCCAGGCGCGACAGCTCGTCACTGGCGCAGATCTGCCGATGAACTGCAGGCAACGCACCACCGCACTCGAAGCTGGCCTTGGTAGTGGCGCGATCGGTTGGCAGGCTGGGTGGCGGTGGCTTGTAGTCCACCGGCCCGGCAACCGGTTCGCCGGCACAGCCGCTGAGGAAGGCCACCGAAACCGCTGTCGCCAGTAGCGCAGCGTTGGAACGTGTCAAATAGAGCATCGAACAACCTCCTTTTAATCGATGAATATAGCCGTGCCATAGATCGTGTATTGGCTTGCACCCTCGTTAGGCGGCGGCGGATACGGTGCCGACTGCACGATGGCCTGCTCGGCTGCCTGATTCAGAACTGCATCGACGCAACGATCAATGTTGTAAGAGACAATCTTTCCCTGCGTATCGACTACGATCTCGTAGGGGATGCGGCACTGACGCTTGAAGTCGTCCGGATCACCCTTATAGCCAGGTGGCGGCTTATATGACGAGCCTGCCGGGCGCACCAGCTTCTGCGTGACTCGACTTTTTACCGTTTCGGCATAACCTGAAGGCGCCATCCGTGCCCTTGTCGGAGCGTTCGCCGGCGGCGCAGGTGGTGCGCTCCACTCCGTATTGGCCCCAAAGGAATGCACCGGCGGTCCCGCTGGTTTAGGCGGCGCAGGTTTGGCAACCGGCTGAGGACGCGGTTTGACCGGCTCGGGCTCGGGTTGAGGTTCGGGTTCCGGCTCTGGTTCGGGTTCTGGCTCCGGCTCCGGCTCTGGTTCGGGTTCTGGCTCTGGCTCTGGTTCTGGCTCCGGTTCGGGCTCGGGTGGTAACTGAACCAGCTCTATGGCTACCGGTTCCGGCTCGATGACCATCGGGTGCGAAAGACGCCCACTCGCCAGCCAGGCCACAAGTGCAGCGTGCAAGGCCAGTGAAATAGCTATCACCAGAAATCGCGCAGACCAGCCCAGTGTTGTCGACGAGCGACTCATCAGGGTTCCAGCTCTTCCGATGCAACAAGACTGATACGTGTGTATCCGGCCTTCTGCAGCGTATTCATGACGCGCATGAGCGTCCCGTAATCAACCGCCTGATCGCCACGCAGAAAGAGTCGCGTATCCTGTTGCCCCGAGGTCACACCAAGGATCAGAGCCTGTAAACCGTCGAGCTTTACTTCCTGTTCCTGCACGAACAGCAGCCCGTCAGCCTGCACACTCACATAGACCGGATCAGCTGGCGGCGGGCTGGGCGTTGCAGCGTTACTTGGCAGGTCGACCGGAACATCAACCGTTGCCAATGGCGCAGCCACCATGAAAATGATCAGCAGTACCAGCATCACGTCAACAAAAGGCGTGATATTCATCTCGGCATTCTGCTGGTAATTGTGCCTCTTTACCGTAGGCCCGGAATTAAACTGGATCGACATGATCAGCGCACCTCGTCCAGCTGGCGAGAGGTGGCAGCCAACATCTCGGCTGAGAAATTATCAAGGCTGCCCACAAAGTGATTAATGTCACGGGCAAACTTGTTGAAAATCATCACTGCAGGTATCGCCGCAAAAAGCCCCAGAGCCGTGGCCAGGAGGGCTTCAGCAATACCCGGAGCAACAATCGCGAGGCTGGCAGTTTTCATCGTTGCGATGCTGGCAAAGCTGTTCAGAATGCCCCATACGGTACCGAAAAGTCCGATGAAGGGAGCTGTAGCACCGATAGTAGCGAGAACACCCATCATGCTACCCAGGCGTGCCATGTCGCGCTCCTGTGGAATACTTGCGGTCAATGACATGCGTTGCAGCAACCGGTTGATCTCATCCGCATCGGCCTTGCGATCCTTGCCAAAACGGCGCAGCTCACCCTGGGCTACCTGCCACATCCTACCCATGGCGCTGGCGTCTGCCTGTTCATGCATAACGCCCTTGTCGTCGTCGCGAAAGGCTTTGAGAAAGCGCTGATTGGCACGCTTTGCACGGGCAAAGACCACCAGTTTTTCGAACAGGATCGCCCAGGTCGCCAGTGAGCAAATCACCAGAAAGATCATCACCGCCTTGACCACCACATCGGCCTGGAAAAACATCTCGCGTACCCCAAACCGCTCAGCAGGGGCCATTGAAGTCTGGATCGGGGCCGCCGCAGGCTGCATCGGCTGTGCTGCAGCGACCGGCTGCGCTGACTCATTGGCCACGGCGGGTGTGGCCGCGGTAGCTGCTGCGCTCTCCTGCTCCTGTTCTGCCTGGGCAACCACCAGGTTGGCAGTCAGGCCAGTTACGCCCATCAGAATCACGAGTGCCGCAAGACGCAGGCGAGTCTGCCAGCGGCTGGCTGTGGCGTAAGGATTGGTGGTCTGCATAGAAAGCTCCATTATCTATTGTTATCGGGAGAGGTAGTGGGGACATCAGGTTCAAGTGTGTCGAGCGCAAGAATGGCGTGCAGTGCCGCTATATAACCGGTAAAGGCCTCACGACCCTTGGCACTCAGGCAAACCCGTGTACGCGGTTTTTTGCCTGCAAAATCTTTCTTGATCAGAACGTATTGCGCGCCTTCAAGGGTATTGAGGTGCGCACCAAGATTGCCGTCGGTGGTGTCGACTATCGATTTGAGGGAAACGAATTCAAGCCATTGGCCCGCTGTCAGCGTGTTGAGTGCTGCCATGATTTTCAGACGAATAGGCTGGTGAATGATCTCGTTGGGCGTCTGCATTACAAGCGCCTCAACCAGAGGCCGAAGGCAACGAAGCTACCGCCATACACCGCGGCCATCCACCACCAGAAAACCGGCTGGAAGAACATAAAGCCGATCATCAGCAACACTGCCAACCAACCACCAATAAACAGATAACGTGGCCGCATCTGAACGCCTCGCATCACATAAAGCGCAGACACAAACAGCGGTGCCACCATGGAGCCCTGCTCGGGGGTGAGCGGCCACATGACCACATGGATTAGAATCATGAAGGTGAAGATGGCACCGATCAGTACCAGATAGCGCCAACCGATGCCGGGGATTTCTGTGGCTGCGCGGCGTGCCAGGATCATGCCAGCACCCATTGAAGCAGGAACCACTATGAGCCAGATCAATAATATGAGTGCAGGGAAAAGCCCTGAGAGAGCAAAGCCAACCGAGTGAGCAACACCCCACAGCAGAAGCTGATCGGACTCTGCCCGATAATCCTGGAACCCGGCAGCGCGAGCCTTGATGGCGTCAATCTCGCGCAGCGCACGGGCAGCTTCTTCAACTGAAGGAGGCATGAACACTCTCTTGTTTTATTCTTTGCAAAGCACTCTATTGAACAGAGTAGACAAAAACAAGAGGTGTGCTAAAAAATTAATCAGCTGATTATGTCGTACTCTCCACCACGCTCCAGGGCACGTTTGTAGCTTGGCATGCCGTGGATACGCTCAAGAAAGGCCATCAGATTAGGCCAGGTTTGATCCAGCCCGCCTCGCGCAGCAGCGGCTTCGAGCGGAAAGCTCAATTGAATATCAGCGGCCGTAAGTTGGTCGCCGACGAAGTAACCGGTTTTCGCTACCTCCGCTTCCATATAATCAAGATGCTGACGAATCTGCGGCTCGATAAAACTGCTGCGCACGTTCTTGGATATGCCCTTGGCAAAGGGTTTGGCGAAGAACGGCATTTTGGCATTCTCGACCTTGTTGAAAACCAGCTTGAGCAATAACGGCATCATCGCCGAACCCTCGGCATAGTGCAGCCAATAGGTATATTGCAGGCGCTCTGGAGTTCCCGGCTCGGGGGCAAGCTTGCCATTGCCGTACTTGTCGACCAGATATTCAATAATCACGCCGGACTCGGCCACGACCAGATCGCCATCAGTAATCACAGGTGACTTGCCCAGCGGGTGAATCTTCTTCAGTTCTGGCGGCGCCAGACTGGTTTCAGGGTCTCGCTCGTAACGTTTAACCTCGTATTCCAAGCCCAACTCTTCGAGCAGCCAAAGAATGCGTTGCGAACGGGAATTGGCCAAGTGGTGGACTGTAATCATCGATTCATCTCCCTGAGAAGTGGCTTGAAGTGAGGCAGACTATGCCATGAAAAAGCGATGAAAGTCTTTGTAGCAGGATTCTCCCCAAGGGGCTCTCAAGGCATGAGAACATATCGTCCGCACATTAGGAGAAGCAAATGACTACAAGCAAAACCCCCAACGCCAAGCGAATTCCCGGCTGGATTAAAGCCCTGTTCATCATGGTACTGTTTGGTTGCGTCAGTCTTGTTGCCTGGCAGCAGTTGCCCCGTACTGGTGTATCAACCGATCTGTCCGTTATCGGCATAGACAAACCAGCCCTGGTGCTGACCAGGGATAATAATCTGGTGGGTGGTGGTGAGGTCCTCGATCTGCTGCGCGCAGCCCTGCCGGAATATGGTGAACGCGTATATCTGCGCGTAGCTCATCAGGGGCAGGAGGACGGCCGAGCCTTCGCCCGGGATCATGATTCCCGGGACGGTGATCTGGTGTTGCTGGATGCCGAGGGCCAGGTGATAGCTGGACCGGTATTACCGCAATCCTATGCTGACGTCGAAGCGCTGCTCGCTCAGGCTGAATGACAACAAAGGAACTCTGCTTGCAACTCGCGTAGAATACGGCGCCTTCTATCAATACCGCTGCCGCATTCATCAGGATGCACCCACGGAGATCGCTGGCCATGACTGAACGCTTTTCACCCCGGGCTGCTGCACTGCTGCCACTGGTGCTGTTTCTGCTGATTTTTCTCGGCAGTGGCCTCTATTACACGGCTCTGGGCACTGACTTCGCGTTCTATCAGATCAAGGCACCGGTCGCCATACTGCCGGCGATCATTCTTGCCGTGCTGCTGGCTCGTGATTCGCTTAACCAAACGATAGAGGCATTCGTTACGGGCGTGGGCGACAGTAATATCATCACCATGGCGCTGGTATTTTTGCTCGCTGGGGCCTTTGCTACCGTAACCGAAGCCATTGGTGGCGTGGCTGCAACAGTAAACATGGGTTTGAGCTTCATTCCCTCTGCGTTTGTACTGCCGGGCCTGTTCCTGATTGCTGCCTTTATCTCGACCGCCATGGGTACATCCATGGGTACCATTGGCGCGTTGGCACCCGTCGCCCTCGGGTTTGCCGAGGCTACGGGGTTGTCCATACCCCTTGCCATGGGTGCCATCATCGGCGGCGCCATGGCCGGAGATAATCTGTCGATCATTTCCGACACCACCATTGCTGCGACTCGCACCCAGGGCGTTTCGATGCGTGACAAGTTCAAGCTCAACCTTATGATTGCGTTGCCCTCCATGCTGCTAACGCTGGTATTGCTGTTCATACTTGGTAACAGCGCCGTAGAACCTGTTGTGGCCGACTACCAGTTGCTTCTGGTGCTGCCTTATATCGCTGTGCTGGTGCTCGCACTCAGCGGGCTGAACGTGCTCGCAGTACTCATGACCGGCATCCTCCTGTCCGGCATCACAGGGCTCTTTCTAACTGAAGGCTACAGCGCTGCCACCTGGGGTGGCGATATCTACCGCGGGTTTGAGGGCATGCTGGAAATCATGGTGCTGTCGATGTTCATCGGGGGCCTGTCAGCCATCATGAAACGCGAAGGCGGCCTTGCCTGGGTACGTGACCGTATTCAGCGTATCGCCGGCATCCTCGGCAAAACCGGCAAACGCACTGGCGAGTCAGCCATCGCTGCGCTGGTCAGCGTCACCAACCTGTTCGTAGCCAACAATACCGTTGCCATCATTATCAGCGGCAGCGTCGCCCGTGAACTGGCCGAAGACTACGCAGTGGATCGCCGCCGCAGCGCAAGCCTGCTCGATATCTTCTCCTGCGTTATTCAGGGTCTTATCCCCTATGGCGCACAGATCCTTCTGGCCGGCTCGCTCGCTTCGATCTCACCGCTGGTGCTGGTCGGCCAAGTGTACTACTGCTGGCTGCTGGCCCTCATGGCCATAGCCGCGATTGTCTTTGGCTTTCCCAAAACCAGGCCAATGGCAGACTGAAGAAGAGTTTGTCGCTGCTGAATTCAAATTCGCGGCAAAGCACTTTATTTCTAATGTCGGGATCAGCACTTACGCTGATCCAAAGCGGATTTTCTTCCTGGTCAAAGAGTCCCAAAGTGCCTTCGACCAGAGGGCAATCAGGGCAGCTGCGAGATCCTCAGAGTGCCCGTTAATCTGGCTCAACATAGAGACAGAATATGCTGTCAAATTGATATTATTGGAAGTAATCTAAACTCGTGCCAACACCAATAATGAGAAAAAACATGACAACACTTTCTGCCCCGAATTTACGCAGTGCCATTCGACTTGCACTCTTCGCAACTGCAGCTATCTCCGCGCCAATCATGGCTGCCACAGGCAGCTATAGCGGCGACCTCAGCTCGGTTGACGCCGGAACCTGGGCAAGACCCTTTGCAGACGGCAACTGCTGCTCCGGCCTGGGGCCGGTCAGGTTCCTAGCGCAAGATCTACAGGTTGGCTCTGATGGCCTTTATTCACTATCGTCCGCGCAAAGTGGGTATGACGGTTACCTGTTACTGTACCAAAACAGTTTCGACCCGCTCGATCAGACCGCCAACTTTGTTGCTGGTGATGATGACGGCAGCGGCGGCATCGGCACCTCGGATATCGAGAACATCAGTCTGGTTGCAGGTACTCGCTATATTATTGTGGATACAGGCTTCGCTGCAGGTGACCAGGGAACCTTCACCACAACGGTCACCGGACCTGGTGCAATCTATTTCATGACCCTGCCGCTGACCTCTGCTGACGTTTTGCTGGGAGACCTGTCCATCAGCGCCAACAAATCCCTTGCACGCACCCTGGGTCAGCGCCTCGGCAGCTTGCGTGAGTCATCACCTTTTCCTCAACACGGTTTTTTCCTGCAAACCTCCTATGACGAAAATGACGTCAATGCCAGCGACACTCAGCCGGGCTACAACTACCGCAGCAATCGCATTACCGCGGGCCTTGATCACAAACTGACTGAAGCAATGTTAGTAGGCGCCGCGTTAAGCCATGAGGAAGGAGACAGTAACGTCGATGCGTCCATCGACGAAATCAACCGTACCGCTACGAGCTTGTCACTGTTCAGTAGCTATCAGTTGACTGACCAGATCCATGCACAAGCAATTTTGGGCTATACGCGGGCAAGCTACGAGCTTGATACTGCATCTAGCGCAGAAACCGACGCTGACGAGACGTCACTGCTGTTGGGCCTGGGCTATCACAACCAGTTGGGTGTTGTCGCACTGGACCCCTTCGCACGGGTACAGTATGTCTACAGTGATATTGATGCCTACCAGTATGACAATGCAGATGAAGTCAGCGATCAGCGCGCCAGATCATTGCGCTCCATGTTCGGTGTCGACACATCCATGCAGATTCAGACTGGGTTTGCCGTCCTGACCCCACGCGCGAGCCTGGCCTGGGAGCATGAGTACAGTGATGAAGCTCGAAGTCTCAATGTTGGCGGCGCGCGCCTGGAGACCAGCGATCCTGATCGCGACTACTTCAGCGTTGGCTTGGGTCTTGAGGCCGGCATTACTGAAGCCATCTCTGCGTATGTGAACTACAACACCAGCATTGATGCTACTGACAATTTCAGTTCAGCAGTGGCTGGCGTGCAAATCAGTTTCTGAGTCGCCTCTCTAATGGGCGCTATTCTGAGGACAGAATAGTGCCTTTTCTTTCCCTCTCTTATCGCTCTAGCCAATAACCTTCAAAGTAGTTCGTCGCCTGCGCGACCCTGCAGCAAGAGACATATAACACTCTCTCACTGTTCAATCGCTGCCCCTCCCACATCAAATTACTTGCCGTTCGCATTGCGATGACCGTGCTGTCCAAGTCCTTGCGCAAAACCAAGGTCGAATGAATTGATCTGTGTTCGGCAACTCGTCGTTCCCCGTGTTAGCGTGGAGAATCTTGTAACGCTTTCTTAACCAACGGAGCCTCCCTTGCTCGAACGCCTCCAACGTCGACTAGGACTGCAGACCATACCGGGAGTCTTTTTTACTTCGGCTGGAATAGCAGCTCTTTTCGTAGCCCTTGCCATCCCCTTTGACGAAGCTGTTGCAGGTGGTTTTGGACAGCTCACAGGCTGGGTAGCTCGTAACCTGGGATGGTTCTATATCCTCTCGGTGAGTTCCCTTCTGATCTTTCTGCTGGGCCTGGCCTGCAGCCGCTACGGCGATATACGACTGGGCGCGGATGACAGCCGGCCGGACTATTCCAATCTGACCTGGTTCACCATGCTCTTCGCCGCTGGTATCGGGACTATTCTGATGTTCTGGGGCGTGGCGGAACCGATCTCTCACTTTGCAAATCCGCCTTATGAAGGCGTCGATCCTGGGTCGGGACAGGCGGCCAGCGATGCAATGACGATGGCGCTTTATCATTTTGGCCTGCATACCTGGACCATTTTCGCCATGCCATGCCAGGCCTGGCTATTGCCTATTTTTCGTACAGGCACAACTTGCCTATGCGAATCAGCAGCCTGTTCTATCCCCTACTCGGGGACCGGGCCTTCGGACCCATTGGCTGGGCGGTTGATGTGATTGCCGTTGTTGGCACGCTGTTTGGCGTCGCGACCTCACTTGGTCTGGGGACACTGCAGCTTAACAGCGGCCTCGTTTATCTCTTTGGCGCACCATCCAGCGGTCTGGTTCAGGTCATACTGATTACAACCATTACCAGTATCGCCGCCGTATCGGTAGCGCTGGGACTGGACAAGGGCGTACGACGGCTTTCCCAGCTGAATATCTTGCTGGCAATGGTGTTGCTGGCATTTGTGTTCGTGGTAGGCCCCAGCGTATTTATTGCCGAGGGCATGGTCCAGACTATAGGTGAGTATCTCGGCGCCCTCCCCCGGTTAGCATTCTGGACCCAGACCTTCGAGGATACTGACTGGCAACGCCAGTGGACGCTTTTCTATTGGGCCTGGACGATTTCCTGGGCGCCCTATGTCGGTATCTTTATAGCGCGAATCTCCCGGGGCCGGACCATTCGCGAATTTATAGCCGGTGTACTGTTTGCTCCTACTGCTTTTACCCTGTTGTGGTTTGGCATATTCGGTCTGTCTGCTATTCAGGTCGAAATGACCGGCCAGATAGATCTGGCAGAGCAAGTGAAGACAGATCCCTCCGTGGCAATTTTCGCTTTTCTGCAAGCTCTCCCGCTTTCCCAGGTGGCATCCGCGATGAGCGTGGTAATAATCGTCATTTTCTTCACCACCTCATCCGACTCGGCCTCTCTTGTGATCGACATGCTGACCCGACGTGATGATCAACCGTCGCTGGTGCGCCAGCGCATTTTTTGGACAGTGGCCCAGGGGGTTATCGCAGCCTCACTATTGCTGGCAGGGGGGCTGAATGCATTACAGAACGTGATTACATCCCTTGGACTGCCCTTTTGTATCCTTCTGATTTTTATGGCCGTAGCTCTATTCAGGGCACTGCGTGCCGATTATCGAGGCTACAGTATGAATGAGCTGGTCCAGGGAAGAGCTTTCCCGGAAGTAGTGTCTGCGGCTGAAACAACACAGGAGAAGAACCATGTATCGGAAGGTTTTGATCGCCATTGATCCCGAGGACGACGGCGAGGGCAAATGTGCTCTGGCAGTCGCCATGAACCTGCTGACAGAAGACGGGGAGCTTCACCTTGCCAGTGCTTACACCCCAGACGGAGGTGGGTTCTTTCCCCACGTAACGCAAGCCGGGCCAGAACAGAAAGAAGCTGAGGTCAAGGCAACACTAGATCTTCTTGTGCATAAATACTTACCTTTGAACCGAACCGCCAGCCTGCATGTGGTAGCCGGCAGCGCTGGTGAAAAACTGGTAGGCCTTGCGGGTCAGATCAACGCTGATCTGTTGATGTTGGTTTCCCGCGGCAGCTCGGGCCTCTGGCCATTGCGCAAGGCGACAGTTGAGTATGTTTCGGTCAATGCGCCTTGTCCGGTACTGGTTTTGCCGTCGCTCGACAAGACTGATTCTCATAAGACGGGCACAGAGGGTCGTTGACCAGATAAAGCGCTACTGCGTTGCCAACGCAGAAGCATCCCACCTGAAGAAAAGTCATGGACGCTCATCGGATGATTGATATCCATAATGAGCCTTCGGCGCGTCCAAACTGACGGAATATGAAAAAAGTGAGAGCTCAGGAATGAGGAAGCCTATGCAAAGGGCCAACCTATGGTATTAATAAGCTATCAAGGACACTCCAGGGAATGGAATCACCATGTCAGTTCACAGACAGTTCAGTCAGTATCTTGCAGGTGCGATCCTCCTGATCGCACACAGTCTCGCTAGCGCCTCAATCGGGTTACTGGAAATACAGTCGCCTGAACTTCAGGGGCCGATAACCGTGTTGTACCCTTCAGAGGGTGCCGAAACAGAAATCGAGCGGGCCGGTTTCAAATTCAACGTCGCGCATGAAGCGTATGCTATTGAAGGTAATAGACGCCTGATTGTGATCTCCCATGGATCAGCCGCTTCTCCCTGGGTTCATTTTGAGTTGGCTCATGATCTGGTTGAGGCCGGGTTTGTTGTAGCCCTACCAGAGCATTTTCAGGACAACTACCGGGATACCAGTGCGTCTGGCCCCGAAAGCTGGAAGCAACGTCCGGCCGAGATTAGTCGAACCATTGATGCCATTGCCCGTGATCCGCAACTGTCGATCATACTGGGCTTGCAAAGGGTGGGAATGTACGGGATGTCAGCTGGAGGCCATACAGCACTTACGTTGGCTGGCGGGCGCTGGTCCCCTGGTCAGTTCGTTCGCCATTGTGAAGAATACATCGAGGATGACTTTCAAGCCTGTGTCGGCCTTAGTACTGAATTGACTGGCGGTGTTTTTGACGGTGCCAAAACAGCTATGGCCAAATGGGTTATCGGCAACAGATTTTCCGATCAGACCTGGTATGAACACACCGATCCCCGCATTGTCGCGATTGTGGCAGGCGTTCCCTTTGCTGCCGACTTTGATCTTGAATCGCTGAAAACCCCTAACGTTCCCCTGGGTCTTATTGTCGCCGATCAGGACAAATGGCTGACCCCCGCCTTTCACAGCGACCGGGTAATTGATGCCTGCACTTCATGCCAAGTGCTGATGTCCATTGAAAATGGGGGACACGGTGCTCTTCTAGCTCCACTGCCTCTCCTTGAGGAAGGCTTGACCACCGAACTCATCGGCGATCCGCCCGGCTACGCTCGTTCCGAGGTGACTGACGAGGTCAGTCGCGTGATCACGTCGTTCTTTCAGACAAACCTGGCGGTTGGTCCTGATGAATAGGCTAGGCCGAACCTATAGACCTGAAAGGCTGTCATGATGATGAGGCATGTTGCAAACCCTGAATCCTAAACGAGAACTGAATGCCATGTCAGCTTTGCTCTCAATGATTACCGCCTTGATTCTGCTCATCGGCGCCACCGAGGTCAGCGCCCAGAGCGAAACTCAAGCATGGGAAGCGCTGCGTGAAGGCAAAGCCGTCCTGATCTTGCGCCACGCGCTTGCACCCGGCACGGACGACCCCGCCCATTTCGAGCTCGGTGATTGTTCTACGCAGCGAAATCTGAACGACCGCGGCCGACAACAGGCATCCGCTTGGAAACCCTACCTTGAACGGCGGGGTATTGCCGAAGCGCGCGTTTATACCAGTCAATGGTGCCGTAGCCAGGATACGGCAACAGGCATGAATATCGGTGACGTAGCCGAGTGGCCTGCATTGAATTCGTTTTTTCAGAACAGGGGTAAACGCTCAACGCAGACTATCGAGACAATCGAACTGGTCAACCGCCTAGAACCCGGCCCACCAGTGATAATGGTATCTCACCAAGTAAACATAACCGCGCTAAGTGGGGTTTTTCCAGCGTCCAATGAGGGGGTAATACTGGCTCTACCGCTAACGAAAGCGCCTGATGTGTTGGCACGGGTAGCGCCAGACTGAAGCGCATTACCGCTTATTCTGCCAATTTCAGATCTGCTTATTTACTTAAATCAGCTAATTTTGACCAATTGCCTTACGCATGTTCTGACTGGCACTGCCGTTCAGTACTAACGTTGTCCCGGTTAAATATCCACCAGGCGATCTCAGCAGAAATGTGCTCAAGCACAAAGCGGCCCTGCCCCACACCTGTCTTTCCAGCAGCGTATTGCATAAAATACTCAAATATCTAACTCATAGAGTATATGGGGGAAGTAAGACAGGGGGGGATGTGCAGCTTTCCACTCTTCGGCGAATTCCAGGGCTCTCTCGATTTGCTCAGGTGCCATCTTTTTCTCAATATCGGGCAAAGTTGATTTGGCAACTGACCCGGTACTTCCGCCACCATCCAACTCCAAAAGAAGGTGCAGAAGGCCGTAACTCTTTACAAGATCCAGTTCAACCCCATACTCCTCGGGTTCGTGACCGGAAAGCGCAGCTAATGCATATATAGCGCGTGCATAGCCTGTTTTTGCCGCCTTGTTCATCCAATAACGATAGCCTGCCTCGTCGGCATTATCAGCCAATATTCCGGCATAACGCATCATACCGGGGGGATACCCGCCTTCAGCAGAGGCTTTGAACCACGCCTCTACCGCTTTCTGACGACTACCTGGCCACCAGAAGAAAGCGGCTCCCTCCTCAATAAAGGCAGCATGCCAATATTGAGCTTCGGAATGACCTGCTTCGGCTGCTCTGGCTCGCCACTCTGCATCCTGTTTAAGCTTATACATCTGGAACATCGCTTCCGGGTCACCCTGCACAGCCAAGGGTAGAATGACGTCATAAGCATACTGGTACCACTCATCAGGAGAGCGGCTGCTCTGAGGGCAGGTTCCGATAACAGAGCACAGGTTACTTCCACTACGTGCCAGGCGAATCATGGAATAAACATGACCTTGGTCCGCAGCAGCCTCGAGCCACTGCTGTGCTTCGGGAGTCATGAAGCGTTTCAGCTGCCTCAATTCTTCAGCGAGATAAAATTGCGCCTCTGCATCCCCTGCTTCTGCAGCAATTAACAGGTATGGACTTGATACTCGGTACTGATTGTAAAGAACCATACCATGCTCTTTAGCTACTTTTTGCTCTGAAGTTAAAGACGCTGAGTATCCATTGAGAGTCCACAACAGCAGACAGGTGAAAAGACAGGCAGGCACTTTAATCCACATGCGTTTTGCTTTCTCCCAAGTAGTTATCATAAAGACCTTGAGCCATTACTCCAAAATCCTTCATCAGTAAAAGCCGACCGGCCATATTTATGTAGGGTGTCGTATATCGCACCTAGCTTGCCAGCATGTCCTTCGTAATTTCGTCTGATTCTGTCTCCTTCTAAATTTTTATTAACTGCGGGTTTTCGCTCCATAAAGAGATCCAGCTTGCGTCTACTCTCGCGGTACGCTCTCCCTGAGTGGTGTTCTTCCACGCCATATCGGTTCATGTGCATACACGCTTGGGCGAATTGGTGTTGAGCATTTTCAAGATGCTCTGACGACTGCTCCGCAGCAGCGGCTATCCAACCAAGTACTTTCTCGATAGCTTGCTGCTGCAAAAAAAGCGCGTCAGCTGCTGTAGGTGCCCCATCAAAACTTCGCGGTGCCGCGATCAGCGTCAGTAACATCGGTCCCAACGCAGCAGGCGTTGCTTCAACAAACCATTTTTCTAGTTCGTGCTGCTTTCTATAACTAGTAATGGCAAGCGCAATCGGCCCACCCCGCCCACCATCGTTTACAGCCTCATATAGTGACATAACTGCATTTATGCCTAGCAGATACAGCATGGATACGTTCAGGCCGCAGGCGCCGAGAGCATTGAGCTTGGACATGTAGCTCCCGGCTTCTTCCGACACCCACTCCAAGGGTATGCCCTGATTTCTGTAAAGCTCACGGCGGAAAATATTGAGTATATCCACTACACCTTCGTAGCTGACCTCGAAGCTGTAATGGCCTTTAAGACCTGGACCAGCCACGATTGCCGCTTCCAGAATCAAGACCAAGCGACCATCTGATAACTGGATTGCCATCTTGGCATTGCTGCCGATGCCCAGAGCAACATCCATACCTGTGGTGATTTTCGCGAGGCTGAGCCACTGGCTAGCCATGGATCTGTTCTGGTCCACCTGCTGCATGCCCGTTGGCCGAGTGCGCACAGTTGCAAGATGCTGAGGAGGTGCCCAATTCAGTGCGCCTGTCAGAGAGATACCGGCTTGAATGCCCGCAAAGACGCTGAACTCAGCACCTGCCCCGCCCTGAAGGTTTGCGGAGCTGACCATGCCACTACCTGGCCGTTGTGCTTTTTCACTTGCGTCAAGACCAGGCCCACCCCAAAGAAAGTGGTTGGGCGTTAGACTGATTTCAGCTGACAGCAGCATGGATGCACCGGCATATCCCCAGGCCAGGGCGCTGAGGTGCAGCGAGTACCGACCTATACTGACGGGCGTAGTCGTGCCCTCATAGTTGAGATAGGTGAGAACTATATCTTGCGCAGCGGCCTGGGTTGGCAAGTCAACACTGAACAATTCAACGATACCCCGCGCCAGGTCGATCCCCACATTAGCTACGACCGTGCTTTCAAACCCTCCAGCCAAACTTAAAGTTGGCCCCTGTACGGCCATACTCGCGTGCAAGGAGCTTTGCGGTGGTGTCAGGCAACGAATTAGCTGGGCTGCGGGGCTTGGGTCAAACAGTCGCATTCCGTCACGAATATCCGCACGAAAAAGCACTTGTTGCAGATTCCTGCCCCAGGATTGGCGCACCGCGGCATCGTCAAGCTGTTCGACTTGAATTGATTGCTCTGAGAGATACTTATAGAACTCTTCAATATCAAACCAGCCGTGCTGGTCAAACCAATCTCCGGCTTGATCATCAATAGGCACAGCTCCATGACTCTCCAGCCACCGTTTAAAAAGTGTTGAAGTCTTCGACACTTGGCCTGGACCGCCAGCATCGGCAGGAAGCCGCTTTACGGCCTTTCCCATCGCTTCAACTACATGCTCCTTGTAACTGGTTCTCAACTGATCGCTGATGCCGCTCAAGCTGAACAGGCTGAGGGCCTGAACAACTTTCCCCTTTACTCCCGGTGCACTCAGCTCTCGCAGAGGAAAGTCGGCGCGCACCATGCGCTCTGCTGGACGGGGCTGATACTGTTCAGGCTCCCACAGCAAGTATCGACGTATCGGATTGGCAGCCACATTCTGCTGCGCCTTCTCATATAGGTCGTCAAGCTCACCCTGTAACTGTTTCCACTGCCCTTCTTCTTCCGCTAGAAGACCGGCCGGCGGTTGTGCGTTGGACCCCGTGGCCTGGACCCAATCTCGATACTTTTTCTGCATGCTGGCACTGAGAACAACTTGTTGCTGCTGCTTGTCGACATATCGCTGAAGCTCCGTTTCGGCGTCAGCGATGCCGTCAGCGGGCGCTTTTGCCAGTGCATATTCGGGTACTGCCAGGCCATAGTCAGCTAAAGCCATGATGGATTCGACATAACTCTGATATACACCCCGCCTTCTGTGGTGGTGTATGCGAGCCATGGTCAGGACGTCTAGATCACCCATGCAGGCTATCAAGCACTCATGAAGCTGCTCTTCGAGCTGTTTGACCTCCGCAAGCTCTTCTTCCAATCTGCTGGCACTGAGCCCCCTTTTTAGGACCCTCGCCCGCTCAGACAGATAGGCCTGTACGCGTCGACGAGCCTCCATAGCCTCGGCAGAAAACAGAGCACCGTTCTCGTATACGTATCCCTCCTGTTGAGCCAGGACCAACGCCTTTGCCTGCAGCACTTTCCATTCATCATGAAGAGCTTGTAGTTGAGTACGCTCCCGGTGCAGCGCCTCCAACTCAGCTCCTCTTGCTCTGGCTTGACGGATATGCAGTTCGCGATCGCGATTTGCTTCGCGGGCTTCGGGACTTGATGGGAATTCCATATGAGGCCGATCAAACATGTTCCGAGGCAACTCTAGCTCAACCGCCTTTTTCGACCACCAGTAGTACCAGTTATCGATATCGGGAACTTCCGCCTCGATCCGGTCGGCACGCTCGTAATCCTCGCCTGACAGAAAGTTGGTCAGCTTAGGTTGTAAAAAGTATTCAAGCAGCCCGATGTCATCCAACCCTTGCTTGCGCTCCTGGGGCGACTTTTCAGGCGAAATTTTTTGGAAGAGCTCAGAGCTTGCTTCTTCGATAGCATCAAGGGCATCTTCAGTTAATAGCCAGAACTGCTTCTCTTCAGTGGCATACACGATGCCTGGAAAACAATTGGCACACCCCAAAGGAGCATCGACAAACGAAGCATCTGTCTCCTCTTCCAGGAGTTGTTCCTGTCCCAGGGTTAACCTTGGCTGATCTGCTTTATCGGCAGCTGCATTTATCGATACTGAGGAGGCACCAGTTGAGCCGCCACCGCCGTGTACCGGAACACTCAGATTCCAACCGATTTGAATATGATTCGGGTCCTTGATAAAGGAATTGAGTTGCCTCAACTGCTCAACGCTGGAACTGTATCGCGCAGCAATCTTGCTGAGGTTATCACCAGACGGGTTCTACCCCGTTACTGCGGACACTCTTGAAAAGAGGCACAATGTGCCAAA
>NZ_CAXBOV010000032.1:0-33096 GCF_963977355.1 uncultured Halopseudomonas sp.
GAATACCGGCCTGTCACGCCGGGGGTCGCGGGTTCGAGTCCCGTCCACTGCGCCATATTGCAAGCTGGAAGTTTCGGCTTCCAGAAACAAAAAAAGCGACCTAGGTCGCTTTTTTTGTGTCCGCTATTCAGCTATTACTCGCTTTTATTTTGAATTTCAGCGTCCAGAGTGCGAGCCTTCTCCAGGTGTTTTTCAAGGATCGGCAGGGTGTTCTTTGCGTACTGAGTTATTTTTCCCAGCTCGGTGGCTGCAGCGCGCTCAAACAAATCCAGTAGTTCCTGATGATCTGCCACCTGATTATTGGCAAATGCCTCAAGAAAGGAACCATCGTCCTTAACGCTTAAAACTATCGATTGAGCCCGATCGACCAGCGTGGCGGAGTCGGACATCTCAATCTGTTGGGCCTCGGCAAGTTCGGCCAACTCACGATTGAGTTGCTTGTGGGTTTCTACCAACTTTTGAGCGAATTGGCGAACCTCAGGGTTTGCGTCCGTGTTGGTCTCAGCCAGTGCTAATTCTGCAGCATCGATGATCGCGTGGTTTTTCTCGGTTGCCTCCTCCACAAAACTGACTGCGCTGATCCCCTTGGGATAATTGGGCTCGGTAACCAATCCTTCGCGGCTCGCGCTCCCTCCTTCTCCAGTGGTCCCTGGAGTGCCTGTAGGTCCAGTGGTGCGAGTGGTCTCGCCCATGCCTGCGCCAGTCACCTCGTCATCTGCAATCACTGGCATGGCGCTCATGCTGATCAGGACAGCTAGTGTGGTCACAATGTTAAGGGTCTTTTTCATATTTGCCTCTCTTCAGGCTTCAATTGTCAAAGCTGGGGTTCGTCACGCGTCCGTGGAACCCTGATCTAAAAAAAAGGGGTAGCCAGTGGCTACCCCTTTATCATGGAACCAGCGCTTTAGTAGCCGGGCTCATTTTCCGCATCCAAACCTACTTCAGGCTCGCCGGGAACGTCACGGTCGGTGCCGTCAGAGCCTGGACGGGCCTCAATGCCCATGCTTGTGTCGCTGCGATCACCCAACTCGTTTGCATCAGGAGTGGAGTTCATAGCCTTTTTCTCATCATGGTGCTCCGACATGGCATCGTGCTTCATGTCCTTGTCATGATCGCCGTGCATCTCTGCAACGGCAAACGGAGCTGCAACGCCCAAGGCGAGAGTAATAGCGGTAGTACCGATGATGTTTGAATATTTCATATATAGACCCTTTTATAAAATTGCCAGAGCAAACCTTCCGGGCAATCTTTTCCTGATGAAAAGTGTGTAGTCGCCTTTAAAAGAATAAAAAGGAAACTCCAGGTGGCGCGGAAGAAATGCGCTTAAAGTTCTGCTCGTTACTAGTCGGCGCCAAGCGAACACGCCGATAGGCCGATAGCAGAATATGTAATGCTTAATCTACGAAGTCGGTTTCGCCTGCAACCGGATCAATGTCAGGATTTTTTCCTGCATTGGGCGCACCTGGGACTGCACGGTTGGAATCATTTGGCAAAACCTCGTCTGAGGCTTCCTCGCGCATGGACTCAACATCGTTGTTGTTCATGCTAGTGTCTTTCTCCATCTCGTGTTCTGCTGCGCTGTGATCTGCAGCAAAAGCCGCTCCAGAGCCGGCGGCAATAGCGATAGAGAGCGCAGTGGTATAGAGGATATTTTGAAATTTCATACAATTCACCTTATCTGTTCGGTCTTTAACCTGGGTGTATCAGTTCTGATATTTCATCAAACTCATATTCATAGATCTGAGATTTTGGCGTAAGTTCCAATGACCTGTCTGGAGATGCAACAAGATGTATATAAGCCAGCTGGGTTATGGCGTTTTGAATATCTTCAATTCACTCCGCGCTAGAACCTCGCCCGTCAGCAGTTGCGCTGTACTGTTGAGCTGGTATTCGAGCGCTTTGCGGTACTGATCAATGGTCCCTGGTCAGATAGTACAGGTCGCCAGGCATCAAGATGGCAGGGGTGTAACACAAATCCGGTGATCTTGCTGTTGGATACAAACCGCTACCAGAGAGACAGGAAGTCCGTAGTTGCAGTTCTGCTAGTTCTCTGACTTTCCCTTTTCGATCTTGCGATTCTCCCAGAGGCTGGCATAGCGCGTTCTGTGGAGTTTGCCGAGAGTGTAAGTGGGGATCCTGTCCTTCTGGGCTGCCCGTAAAATTTCGCCACGTGGCAGTTCTCCATTTTGAATCAACAGGTCCAGCTTGACCCTATGGACGAACTCCTCGGGGTTCTGCAGGTCCTTGGGCACAGCTCGCCTGAAGATACCGAAGCGGGGTGATTCGACAATCAATACCAGATCGCCATTGGGCCTGGTCTCGGTAGAGGTCTTGAAATTGTAATCGCTCATACAGGGTTCATGCTCGAACTGTTCCGAGCTCTCGCCACCACCTGGATGATCCAGGTTGGGATTAGGGTCAGTCATTATAAAACTCCATCCGTAACATGAAGTAACTGACTCTATGCGCGTGACAAAATTCCCGGCGCCCGACGAACGGGTAAAGCGTGTTCAATCAAAACAATAATACTGCTCATGACGGATTCCAAAGACGGGGCGTCAGTTCCAGTTTTTGACCATGCCACGAAAATTCATTCCTGCCAGAGCAACTTGCAGGAATATCAGAGCCCAAGCTTGGGCGTACACACCCCATATCACCCACAGAACGTTGCTGGTCAGAAATACCCAGAAGCCTATTTCGCGTCGGTGCTTTACACCGGATCCGACCAGCCATGCCGCTGCGATGGTTACTAACATGGCAGGCCATTGGACCCAGTCAAGATATTGCATTGCGCTGACCCTAAACGATTGTAATTGTCCGATCGAAGGTCGTCGGAGATTCCATGAGATCGAGGGAGCCTTGAAGAAATTATTCAACCTTGATCCGCTTCTTCCTTTACGCCTTATTCTCCTTTTGGTGTGACCGACGCCCCACTTCGCTCACTGGAGAACGGATTAATTACAATTGAGCTTAGCGGGGGCCGAGAGGGAAAGTTATCTTGCTAATGCCTGCAAAATCACCAGAAACCAGGCGGATGCTGTTTCTCTGTCAGATAATCCAGATGTAGATCGAAAGCCTTGCTGAAGAAATGTTCCAGTTGGGTGTCGATAACCATGTCATTCAGGGCAGTAGGCTGTGTTTCCTGGCTCTCTTTAGTCTGGTCTCGGCCAAACTCCATTTCATGAATGACTTTCTGTCGGGCCTCATCGCCAATCAAACGGTAAATGCTGGGCGCTTCATCACTTGGAAAGCGTGCGCTGAGAATCAGCTCGGCAACAGCGTTTTCATTGATGCTCGAACTCATGGAGACCCATAAACCCTTGGCGTGGGCGAATTGCGCTGCCTGCTCGAAAAGAGGGCGTGCTTTCTCACTGAGTTTGAGATCCAGGCGCATTGTCACCGGCTGATGCTCTGCTGTTGAACCCTCATGGTCGTTGCTCATCTGCTGTTTCCTCCGATTAGATTCGCGGGATAGGATGGTTACGTTGGTAAACAAACTCCGGCTCGTCAATGCTACCGGTCTGAAGTACGCAACCCGCCCCCCATATGGTGTGGGTAGCTTGGCACCGATAGCCCTGTTAAGCTCGGATTTTTAACCCTGCCCGTCTGGGCGCGTCTATTTGAGGTGAGCATGAAGCGAAATCTGCTGGCAGCCAGTATTGCATTGAGTATCTTTGCCCTGGCTGGGTGTGAGAAGGAGCCTGAACTATCCGATCCGATTCAACAGGCCTCATATGGCATCGGTTTGAACATGGGCGAGAGTCTGATGAACGATGGCCTGGATGATATCGATCCTGAGGCTCTGGCTCTGGGCATGAAAGATGCCCTGGCTGGTGAGGAGTCGCGGGTAGCGGACGAAGACCTGACAGCTGCCTTTGAGGCCCTGCAGACCCGTGCGCAGGAGCGCGCTGCGAGCCTGGGTGAGGAAGCCGCTCAGGCTAATGTGGATTTTCTGGCAGAGAACGCCCAAGTCGAGGGTGTGGTAACCACCGACTCAGGTCTTCAGTACCAGATTCTTGAGGAAGGCGATGGCGAAGCCACTCCAGGCCCAGACGACGTTGTCACCGTGCATTATGAAGGCCGCTTGCTCGACGGTACTGTCTTCGATAGCTCTGTTAGCCGTGGTGAGCCCGTCGATCTGCCCGTCAGTGGAGTTATCCCCGGTTGGGTGGAGATTCTGCAATTGATGAATGTGGGCGATAAGTTCAAGGTAACCATTCCTAGCGAACTGGCCTACGGTGAAGCCAGCCCTAGTCCGGTGATCCCGCCGAACTCTATCCTGGTTTTTGAAATGGAATTGCTTGGCATCCAGTCCGACGAGCAATCTGAAGAGCCAACTGACGGAGAGTAGCGCTCACGGGTTCGCCCGTAACACTCCCGCAAGCCCCGTGTGACGGCATTCAACCGTTCTCGGGGTACTGAGTGTTACTCTTATGCACATTCCTCGGTAACACTCAAGCCTCTAATTTCAAGATCGTGCTGAATTTCCTCTTTGTGCATAACTATCTGATTTTAAAGGTTTTATGTCTTTGGTCAAAAAACATTCAGTTTATGATCAGCCCCAGCACTGCGGGGATGCCGAAGGTTTCCCAGTAGTTGTTAACAGACTTATCCACAGAACTTGTGGGTAACTCCAGTCTTGTGCGATCAGTCCAAAATCGACCATTAAATCGGTTCCGCGATTCTCCCATACCAGAGGATTCAGGATTCAACCGCACCTTTGCCTTTGTTCCTTTGCCGTACGGAGGCGTCGAGGCGATTATGCTCGAGCATGTGCCAATGCTGCTCGGGGCCGCAGACCTTCGTAGGTTGCAATTTGCTGCGGTGCCACTCAGAGAGCGACGACAACAGATGACGTACTCGGTTCTTCGCCCAACTCTCTGCAAACCAGACTGAAGCCCCTTGATTTCTTTGCTTCGTGTTTGGCATGGGAGGCCCTTTCAGCGAGCTCCGCCGGATCGGTCACGCTGTGGTTATTGGCAGGCAGGTGCAGCACTCCGACGGAGATACTCAGCAGATCGTGCTTTCGCCAAAGTCCCTCACGGTCCGGGGCGCCAAATCCACCGTCGGCCAGATGCTCAGGGCGATAGAAGTGGCGAGAAAGGCTCTGGAAGCGTTGGTCGAGAAGGTATAACCGGTCCTGCCAGTCGGCACTTCGCAGCACCAGCATGAAGTCGTCGCCACCGATGTGTCCGACAAAGTCGCAGCGTGGATCACAGATATCTCGCAGTACCTGTGCAAGCCCCAGCAATACTTCATCGCCCTTGCCGTACCCGTAGATATCATTGAAGGGCTTGAAGCTGTCCAGATCTACATAACACAGATGCGCTTCCTGCTTGTTGGCGAGCAAGCGGCCGAGGCATTCGTGAATTGGCACATTGCCGGGTAAAAGGGTCAGTGGGTTGGCGTGTCGGGCTTGTCTGATCTTCAGCTCGGTTATTTGCCTTAGAACATCAATGACACGACCCAGTCCCAGATAGTAGCCATCACTGACAATAATGAAGTCTTCGTCTAGGCGTTGGCGAGCTCGGCTGGTCAGTAAGCGGCTAATCCTCTGCAGACTCTGCTGGATGTCCACCACCAGACATTCTGTTTCCATCACTTGGCTTATGTGTCTGCGGTTCTGCACCTCTATGGCGTAGGGGCGCAGCATGGCCTGGGCGAGTTGGTGGCCATGTACCGTTCCGATCGGCCTGTTCTGGTTGTCCACTACTGCCAGGCTGTTAAGACTTGCCTGCTGCTGGAAACGGGCCAGAACGTTCTTCACAGTCTCGTCATGGCGCACGCTGTCTACCTTGATCAGCAGACTATGCAAGCCTGGTTCATCTGCTACACGCTGCTCGCTGGATTCCAGCTTTTCAATAATCGACTTGTGACAGGCTGGAGGGTGCGCCTCCGGGCGTCCCAGGAGATATCCCTGCACCCAGTCCACGCCCATGTCTTGCAGCACCTCAAGCTCCTCTGGAAGCTCTATGCCTTCGGCTATCACATGGGCGCGGGAGGCCTTGGCCATATCGAGAATAGAGCCTACAAACTCGCGCTTTACCCGGTCGATATGAATGCCGTCGATAAAGTGTCTGTCGATCTTGACGTACTCGGGGTGTAGCTCTGACCACATTCTCAAGCTGGAGTAGCCTGCACCCAAATCATCCAGCGCAATCGAAAAACCCATGTCCCGGTAGTGATGCAGAGCACTGTAGAGCAGTCCGAAATTATCGATTTGAGCTTGTTCGGTCAATTCTATAACGACCTGTTCCGGTGACATGCCGGCCGCTTCGAGCATCTTCAACGTCCTGCCGGGATAATGTTGCTGTTCGAGCAGGCTTTCGGGTGAGACGTTAAGAAAGAGCTTGCCAGGAAGTCGTTGCCGGCTGAAACCCTCTACGGCTTTCTGCCTGCACAGCATCTCCAGCTCAGTCAGTTTGCCGTGCTGCCGTGCTGCAGCAAACAGCACCATCGGAGAATGCAGCGAGCTATTGGAAGGGCCGCGGCTGAGGGCCTCATAGCCAATGATTCGTTGCTGCACAGTGGAAACAATGGGTTGAAACAACGCTGTGACGTAGCCGCCATGAATAATGTCCAGTAGCTTTTCCAGCGTGTTCATCAGGGCCTCCGGGGCTTGGTTGGGGCGCTAGCGCAAAGTAATGCGGTGCCCATGCAAGCGACAATTGTGTGCCGGAGTTGTTACAGAAAGGTTACGGAAAGGTTGTGTAGAGGAGCCCCTGACCGGTGCTTCGACGTCGTTTTTCGAAGCACCGGACTCTGGTGATTTCAGCCAGCGTGAGCCAGTTGATGCTGCAGCTCAAGGAGGTCAATGAGGATCTTGCCGGTTTCCGTCAGAAAAGCATCGTCTTTCATTTCATCCTCGTCGACGCCGGCCATAGCGGGAGCAATGTCGGCGAGCGGATCATCAGTTTCGAGTTCGGTCAAAGGCTTTTCGCCGCGGGCTTCGCGCCGCTTGTTCTCAAGCAGAAGCAGACTTTCATCAAAGGCTTCCTGCTGCTCCCTGCGCTTGGTCTCATTGAGAGGCAGATATTTGCGCTCCTCAATACTGCGGTTCAGATCCAGTCTGGCCAGAGTGTAGGAAAACTCGGGATCGATGGCAGCGCGTAATTCGTGACGTGAAGCCAGCTGCTTGATGAACGGCGCCAGATGGCCATCGGCGTTGTATCTGGCTGGTGGGATAGTATCCCAGGGCAATGCACCAGGCAGGTTGCTTTCGCCTATGTCGGTGGTTGCCAACAGGGAAGGGTAATGGATGTCAGGTACCACGCCTCGATGTTGGGTGCTCTGGCCTGATACCCGATAAAACTTGGCCAAAGTCAGCTTCAGTTCACCGTGATTCAGTGGCTGGATCGATTGTACGGTTCCCTTTCCAAAGGTGGGCTCGCCGATCACCAGTGCACGGCCATAATCCTGCATGGCACCGGCAAAAATTTCCGAGGCTGAAGCAGACAAGCGGTTGACCAGAACGGCCATGGGGCCGGTGTAGGCGGTACCCGACTCAGGATCGTCCAGCACTTGCACATCTCCCTGGGTGTCGCGCACCAGGACAGTGGGGCCCCTATCGATAAACAGACCAGTAAGCTCGGTAGCTTCCTGGAGCGAACCGCCACCATTATTACGTAAATCAAGCACGATACCGTCGACGTCCTGCTTTTGTAGCTCGCTCAGCAGACGACGTACATCCCGTGTGGTGCTGGTGTAGTCATCATCGCCGCGTCTATAAGCTTTGAAGTCGATATAGAAGTTGGGTACCTGGATGACGCCGACACGCTGCGTATCCTCACCGTCGCCAAATTCGAGTACAGTGGATTTCGCTGCCTGGTCTTCGAGTTTGATTTCCTCTCGTACCAGCGAGACCGTTCGGGTCGACAGGTCAGTGGGTGGGTTGCTGGCAGGAATGACCTCAAGACGCACGTCCGAGCCCTTGGGCCCTCGAATCAGCTTCACAACTTCACCCAGACGCCAGCCGACTACGTCGACCATTTCGTCCTTGCCCTGCGCTACTCCAATAATGCGATCGGCCGGGGCCAGTTGCTGACTCTTGGCAGCCGGGCCTGCTGGCACCAGGCGAGTGATCTTGGTGTACTCATCGTCGCTTTGCAGTACTGCACCTATACCCTGCAGAGAAAGACTCATGTTGATATCGAAGTTTTCCGCGACCTCCGGCGACATGTACTGGGTATGAGGGTCGTAGACCTGCGTGAAGGCATTCATGTAGCCCTGAAAAATGTCTTCACTCTGAGTCTGTGACAGCCGAAGTCTTTGGCCCTTGTAGCGTTTGCCGAGCATTTCTTCGATGGCTTCCATGTCACGACCGGCAAGCTTCATGCGCAGCACTTCATCTTTTATCTGTTTGCGCCACAGTTGAACCAGCTCGTCGTCATCGGCTGACCAGGCGGCTTCTTCGCGATCAATCAGGATGTTCTGATCAGTGGAAAAGTCCAGTGTATCGACACCCTCGTCGAGCAACTGTTGAGCATAGGCCAGACGCTGGTCGAGGCGATCCATCTGGCGTTTGTAAATGGCAAAGCCCACGCTCAGATCCCCTGCGGGTAGAAGATTGTCCAGGCTGTAACGGTAGCGTTCGAAAATCGCGATGTCAGCAGCGGTGAACAGGCTGCGCTGGGGGTCGAGTGCCTTTACATAGCTATCAAAGATATCGCTGGATAGCTCATCGTTCAGACGCAGTTTGTTGTAATGACTGAGCCTCAGTAGCTCTACAGTCTGCAAGCTTGCGAGCATCTGCTCAGGTGTAGGCTGCAGGCTTTCAAGATCGAGGGGCTCACGCTGTTCGGCCGCCAGAGCGCCAAAGCCCATGGCAAACAGCACAACGAAACAGGTGGTGCGCAGAAAATGTGGTCGTTTCATCAGGAGTGGTCACGTCCGGGGAAGGGAATTGTTCGATTGCAAGTTTAGGCTCGATAGGTGAATCTTGGTTCCCATCTTTAATTAGCTGATATTTCACTATGGAGGCACTGTGAGAGGATTGCAAGCCGAGGGCGGTACGCTGCAATGGCGTGAACAGCCCGCAGTAGAGCTTACGACAGGTCAGGTTCGGGTCGCTATAAAGGCATCCGGACTGAACCGTGCGGATTTGTTACAGAAGGGCGGCATGTATCCGCCGCCTCCCGGTGTGACTCCTGTCCTGGGGTTGGAATGCGCAGGGGAAGTGACTGAGGTAAGCGGTACGAGTCGCTGGCAGGTTGGCGATCGTGTCTGTGCACTGTTGGCCGGTGGCGGGATGGCCGACGAAGTAGTGGTTGATGGTCGTCATCTGCTACCGGTGCCTGAGGGTCTGGACTGGGCAGAGGCGGCTGCGATCCCTGAAGTCTTCAGTACAGCCTGGCTCAACGTATTCGAGCTGGGTGCGGCCCAGCCGGGAGAAAAGGTTCTGATTCATGCAGGTGCCAGTGGTGTGGGCACCGCCGCGGTTCAGCTATGCAAGGCGCTTGGTAATCCCTGCTGGGTGACCCTGGGCAGTGAGGAAAAGCTGCAAGCCTGCAAGGCGCTGGGTGCTGTCGGAGGTGCATTGCGACAAGATGGTATCGCTTCGCTTCAGTCCGAAGGTCCCTTTCAGGTCGCACTCGACCCGGTCGGGGCAACCTATGCAAGCGATCACCTGGATCTGCTTGGTGTAGACGCTCGCTGGGTACTGATTGGCTTGATGGGAGGGCGCGATGCCAAGCTTGATCTGGCAAAAATGCTCATGAAGCGCATCACGCTGGTGGGCTCGACGTTGCGCACGCGTGACGCCGATTATAAAGCCGGTCTGCTGGCGCGTATGGAGGAGCGACTCTGGCCGCTATTCGCCGAGGGTAAACTCAAGCCCATCGTCGCGAAAACCTTCACTTTCGACGAGGCCGAAGAAGCCTTTGCCGAACTTGCAGCCGACAAGATAGTAGGCAAGGTCATACTCGTAAAAGAGTAGGGCATCTTCAAGCTCAGGCCCGCCGGGTTAAACCGGTGGGCCTTGCTCTAGGTATTCCGGCTTGTGGGCTGCGCTCAGACAAGCTGGTTAGCGTTGTAAAACTGCGTCAAAACCCGGATCAGATATTCGGTATCCCGGCTTCCGGCCATTTCTCGAATCGAGTGCATGGCAAAGGTCGGAACGCCGATATCCACGGTGCGTACCCCAAGGCGGCTGGCCGTGATCGGTCCTATAGTGCTGCCACAGCCCATGTCGCTGCGTACCACAAAACTCTGTACTGGCACCGCTGCTTTGGCACATAGCTCCCGGAAAAACGAAGAGGTCTCGCTGTTGGTAGCGTAGCGCTGATTGCTGTTGATCTTGATCACCGGCCCCGCATTCAGACGTGGGCCATGGTTGCCATCGTGCCGATCGGCAAAATTGGGATGCACCGCATGGGCGTTGTCCGCGGAAATCAGCACCGAGTTCTGGATCGTGCGGATACGCGCACTTTCATCAGGGATAACGCGCTTGAGCACATCCTCGAGAAAGGGACCATCCGCGCCGCAGGCTGAACTTGAGCCGACCTCTTCGTGGTCAGTGCAGACCAGCATGCAGGATTGGCCGAAGCTGCTATGTGTCAGCGCGGTCAGGCCAGCGTGACAGCTGAGCAGATTATCCAGGCGCGCCGAGCTGAAAAAATCCCCGCGAAGGCCCAGCGTGCTGGGTGGTTGGGTATCGTAGAAGCTCAGTTCGTAGTCCAGTACCTGCTCCAGGCTGCAGTTCTCGTGTTCCTGCTCGAGCTGACTGCGCAGTAGTTCCCTCAGGTCCTGCGCCGGCTCCAGGCTGTGCGCCAGCACGGGGGGCAGATCGGTCTGTGCATTGATCGACAGGCTGTCGTTGACCCCGCGATTGAGGTGAATCGCCAGGCTGGGGATGGTCGCAATGGGCCGGCGAAAATCAACCAGACGGCTCTGCAGCTCACCGTCAGCTGTGCGGAATGTCACCCGGCCGGCCAGAGACAGATCGCGATCGAACCAGGGCGCCAGTAGGACCCCGCCGTAGACTTCCACACCGAGTTGCCACAGGCCCTGCTGGTTGAGCTCAGGCTGCGGTTTGACGCGCAAACAGGGGCTGTCGGTATGCGCGCCCACCAATCGAATACCGCTCTCCAGCTGCCCCAGGGTAAAGGCAATCAGGGAGGATCCGTTGCGCGTTACCAGATACCGGCCATTGGGCTCCAGCTGCCAGTCAGCTCTTTCGTTCAGTTGTTCGAAGCCCGCCGCAAGCAGGGTTTCTACCATGTTACGGGTAGCGTGAAAGGGTGTAGGTGAAGCCTGGATAAAATCGGCAAGCTGCTGGTTGGTAGCGCTATGTGTCATGCGTAAACTCCTTGGCAGCGGACTGTCAGAACGGCGCTGGACTATCAAATGTCATGGGTACACCCGTCTCCGGGTGGCTCAAGCCCAGTCGGGCCGCATGCAGGGCCAGGCGTGGACATGCGTCCAACGCAGACCCGTGGGCGTAAAGCTGATCGCCAAGCAAGGGATGACCGATGGAAAGCATATGCACCCTCAATTGGTGGGAGCGACCGGTAATGGGTGTCAATTCCACTCGGCAATACTCGGGATGGCGCTCGATAACTTGCCAGAACGTTTGCGCATGCTTCCCCAGTTCGTGGTCGACAACATGCCTTGGCTTGGTAGGTGGATCATAGCGCAATGGCAGGTTGATTTGACCCGTTTCAGTGGCGGGCTGGCCCCAGCACAGCGCGATATACCTCTTCTCGGTCTCACGGTCATGGAACTGGCGCGACAATTCCCGGTGACTATCGGCATTTCGACCCAGGACCAGCAAGCCCGAGGTCTCCCAATCGAGTCTGTGCACAATGCGCGCTTCGGGGTAGCCGTTGTCTTGCAGGCGGGTGATCAGACAGTCCTTGTTGTCCTCTGCGCGACCAGGCACGGAGAGCAGCATCGAGGGTTTGCACACGACGAGAAAGGCAGGATCCTCATGCACAATCGTGATATCGCTAAGGGGCATGGATGTACCAGGCAGTAGCAGGGACGCCTCGTCGAGGCGTCCTGCGGGGGTCAAAGACGTTCGGGTAGCGTGATGTTGAGTTCAAGGATTGAACAGTCGTCCTGATTCTCCAGCGCCACATGTACCTGTTCACGGTCAATTTTCACGTACTTGCTGATCACATCGATAATCTCCTGCTGCAGTTGCGGGAGGTAATCGGGTTGAGTCCGCTGGCCACGTTCGTGGGCAACGATGATCTGCAAGCGCTCCTTGGCCATGGAAGCCGTGGTGGTTGGCTTCTTGCGGTCTCTGAAGTAGTCAAAAATGCTCATCACCGACCCCCGAACAGGCGCTGCAAAAGGCCTTTCTTTTCAGCTTCGAGGAAACGGTGCGGAACGTCCTCACCGAGCAGGCGGGCTACGGCGTCGCTGTATGCCTGGCCTGCATCGCTGGTGTCATCCATGATGACCGGAACGCCCTGGTTGGAGGCTTTCAACACCGCCTGCGACTCGGGAATGACACCCAGCAGCGGGATCGAAAGAATATCTTCCACGTCGGTTACCGAGAGCATCTCGCCGTTCGCCACGCGGGCTGGGTTGTAGCGGGTAAGCAGCAGGTGTTCGCGGATCTTTTCGCCTTTTTCTGCGTGCCTGGATTTGCTTGCGAGGAGGCCGAGCATACGGTCCGAGTCCCGCACGGAGGATACTTCCGGGTTTGTCACCACCACGGCCTCATCGGCAAAGTACATGGCCAGGTGTGCGCCTTTCTCGATACCTGCAGGAGAATCACAAACGATGTAATCGAAGGTTTCTTTCAGCTCGTTGAGCACGCGCTCGACGCCTTCTTCGGTCAGCGCGTCCTTGTCACGGGTCTGTGAAGCCGGAAGGATGAACAACTTTTCGCAGCGCTTGTCCTTGATCAGGGTCTGGTTGAGATTGGAATCACCATTGATCAGGTTGACGAAGTCATAGACCACCCGGCGCTCGCAACCCATGATCAGGTCAAGGTTACGCAGGCCGACGTCGAAATCGACGATAACAGTCTTGAATCCGCGCAGGGCGAGCCCGGTACCGATGGCTGCGCTGGTAGTGGTCTTGCCAACTCCGCCCTTGCCTGAGGTGACGACAATAATCTTAGCCAAAGTGACCTTCCTGTCCGATAAAATGAGTGGTTTGAATGCGCCATAACCGCGCTTAGCGATAGGCCCGGGAGATGCCGAGTGATGGCTCAAGGCTCCGGTTTGCGGGCAACTGCTGATGGTTGCACAGTATCAGTCATAGGGCCGCTATCTTCAAGCTGTCACCCTCCAGACAAACATGGACCGCGTTCTTCCACAGAGATTCCTTGCGCAGATCTTCAGCTACCTTGTAGTGCCCGGCAATGGAGACCATTTCAGCCTCCAGGGACTGGCAAAAAATCCGTGCCTGGGTATCGCCGCGCACCCCGGCCAGTGCGCGACCGCGCAGGGGTCCGTAGACGTGAATATTGCCGTCGGCCAGCAACTCCGAACCTGCGCTGACAGGCGCCATTACGATCAGGTCCCCGCCAGGTGCGTAGACCTGCTGGCCCGAGCGAATAGGCTGAGTAATGATCTTGTTCTGCCCAGAAACAGATGGAGGCTCAGGCGTGTCAGGCTTGCTGGCCGGTGTCTCTTGCGGCGCCGTCATGTCATCGGCTGCCGGCACATCTACCGCGCGGTCCCTACCGCGACCCGGAGGCATAAGCACCAGCCCGCTTTGCTGGGCCAGGGGTCTAAAGTTTTCACCGCCACGCAGAGCTACAGGCAGCAGTCCATGGTTGCGACATATCTGCAGTAATCCGGCCAGGGTGCTGACGTTCATGTGGGCGTCGAGCTTTTCCAGGCTGAGAACCACCGGGGTATCGCGAAACAGGTTCGGGGCCTGTTTGGCCTTGTCACCAAGCTGACGGGCAAACCGGCCAGTATCCAGCCGGATCACTTCGATCACCGTAACAGTCAGCATGCCACCCTTTAGATTGAACACAGGGTCGTTATCCAGCAGGTCGAGATTGGTATCAACAGTCATTTCAGATCCACACAGCACGGTTTGTGGGCACACTTATATAGATTGGCCGCGCTGATCGCAAGCAGTGCGCCCCTTGGGTAGAATGCAGCTTTCCACTGGATGGCGTTATTTATGAGTGCTCCGGTTTTTCGTCCCGCTCTACTGCATCCCCGCTACTGGCCGATCTGGCTTGGTCTGGGTCTGCTCTGGCTGATAGTGCGTCTGCCATATCGTTTTCTGCTCGGCCTGGGGCGGTTTGTCGGGTGGTGCATGTTTGTTTCCATGGTCGAGCGTCGGCGGATAGCCGAGACCAATCTGGCGTTGTGTTTCCCGCAATGGACGGAAGATCGCCGCAAACAGGTGCTGCGAGACAACTTTACATCCAACGGTATTGCGCTGTTTGAAATGGCCATGGCCTGGTGGTGGCCGGGTGATCGGCTGGCACGTCTGGCCCGGGTTGACGGTCTTGAGCACCTCCAGCAGGCCGCGGCGGCAGGCCAGGGTGTTGTGCTTACGTCGCTGCACTTCACCACCCTTGAGCTGGGCGCGGCGCTACTCGGGCAGCGGGTTACCATTGATGGTATGTATCGCGAGCATCGTAATCCGGTGTTTGACCTGGTGCAGCGACGGGGTCGCGAGCGTCACAATGCTGATGCCCGGGCAATCGAGCGCGAGGACGTGCGAGCCATGTTCAAATCGCTACGCAGTGGCAGGGCGATCTGGTATGCGCCAGATCAGGACTACGGGCGCAAGGCGAGCGTGTTCGTACCGTTCTTCGGCGTTCCAGCGGCCACAGTAACAGCGACCAGCTCCTTCGCCCGTCTCGGCAAGGCCCTGGTTGTCCCCTTTACCCAGACGCGCCTGCCTGATGGTCAGGGCTATCAATTGACCGTCCATGCCCCGCTGGAGAATTTTCCCAGTGGCGACGAGGTGACCGACGCCCTGCGCATAAACCAATGGGCCGAGCAGGCGATCCTTGAACAGCCCGAACAATATATGTGGGTGCACCGGCGCTTCAAGACGCGTCCCGAAGGTGAGGAGCGTCCCTACGCCAAGCGCAGCAAGCGCAAGCGCCGGAGTCGCACATGAGCGATGAGGCGCAGCCTGCCGGCTGTGTGCCGGGCACAACCGCTTTGGTACTTGCCGGTGGCGGCGCGCGGGCGGCGTATCAGGTGGGCGTGCTCAAGGCGATAGCCGAGTTGTTACCTGACCCCGCTGTTAATCCTTTTCCGGTCATTTGCGGTACCTCAGCCGGCGCGATCAATGCGCTGGCGCTGGCATCCAATGCTGGTGATTTTGCCAATGGCATCCAAAGGCTGAACACCGTGTGGGCGAATTTTCGCTGCAACCAGGTTTATCGCTCCGACTGGCCCGGTGTGGTCGCGCAGGCCATGCGTTGGACCGGCGCCAATCTCATGGGGATCGGCCGCCGCGCACCCACGTCGTTACTTGATAATCGGCCTTTACGGCACTTGCTGGAGAAGCATCTTCACTTTGGCAAGATTCAGGGTGCACTGAATCAGGGGCACCTGCAGGCGATTTCTGTGAGCGCCTTCGGTTACCAGTCTGCTGAATCGGTGTGTTTTTATCAGGCCCACGAGCGGATCAAGCCTTGGAGCCGTCATCGACGGGTCGGTATCCAGACGCAGCTGGGTATCGATCACATGATGGCGTCGGCGGCGATTCCCCTGCTATTCATGCCAGTCAGGATCGGGCGTGAATGGTTTGGTGATGGGGCTGTGCGCCAGCGGGCCCCTATCAGCCCTGCGCTGCATCTTGGTGCTGATCGGGTGCTGGTTATTGGTCTGTCGGATAACCTTGCCGAATCGGTCGACACCGGTCAGCGCGCCAGAAAGGTCGGGAGCGTCTTGCCGCCCACCCTCGCGCAAATGGGCGGCCATTTGCTCAACAGTACCTTTGTCGACAATCTGGAGAGTGATCTGGAGCTACTTGAGCGCATGAACCGCCTGGCGAGTTTCATGCCCGAGGACGCTCGTCAGCATGGCAAGGGCCTGTTGCCGGTTGAGGTAATGATTATTGCGCCAAGTGAACCCCTGGACCTGATTGCGGCGCGACATCGCCGCGCATTACCGTCATCGTTACGTACCTTCTTGCGGGGAAGTGGGGCGACACGTGCTTCGGGTGGGAGTGTGTTGAGCTATCTGCTGTTTGAAGCAGAATATTGCCAGGAGCTGATCGCGCTCGGCTATCGCGATGCGACGGCCAAGCGCGAAGAGCTGCAGCGCTTTCTCGGACTGCTCTGCGCTGTCCAGGCGCCTTAGCCCACCACAAGTACCCGAATGGCATCCAGCCTGATCTTTGCATGGCTCAGCTGCTTCAGGCCTTCGGTCTTGTGGATACCAAGCGTCTCTATTTCGTCCGGCCTCACCAGTGGGTTGACCTCGCGCAAGGCCTGCAGGCGGTTGATCTCTTCATCCAGATCCAGTGCAAAGCGGCGGCTTGCCTCTTCAACCAGCTCCTTGTGCTTGACGTCAGCGACTGACTCGGCGTTATTCAGCATACCCTGGATGATGTCACGCTGGCTTTTGGCGATCTTGCTGGCCAGATGCCGGGGCACGCTGTCCAGTTGCGCATCCAACGTATCAAAAGCCACCTTGGCGGCCAGATCGTTGCCGCTTATATCGACCAGGCAGCGCACGGGTGTCGGCGGCAGGTAGCGTTGCAATTGGAGTGCGCGGGGGGCGATTGCCTCGCTGACAAACAGGCACTCCAGCAGCAGAGTGCCGGGTTTAAGCGCCTTGTTCTTCAGCACGGCTACTGCGCTATTGCCCATGCTGCCGGCCAACACCAGGTCCATGCCGCCCTGGAGCATAGGGTGCTCCCAGGAAATAAACTGCATGTCTTCGCGAGTTAGAGCAGTCTCGCGATCATAGGTGATGGTCACGCCTTCTTCATCGCCCAGCGGGAAGCCAGCGTCCAGCATGCGCTCGCCGGGCCTCAGAACCAGGGCATTGTCGGAGTGGTCCTCACTGTCAATGCCGAACACATCGAACAAGCGCTCCATGTATATGGCGAGCTGAAAGTCGTTGTCCTGGGTTTCGATGGCTTCGATCATCTGCTGGGCATCGCCATGACCGCGGGAATGAATTTCCAGCAGCCGATCACGTCCGGCGTGCAACTCCTCCTCCAGCTCCAGTCGACGAGCGCGCGCCTCGGCGAGCAACAGCGTCCACTCTTCAGGATCGGGGTTGTCGAGCTGGTGTTGCAGCCGCGCACCAAATTCATGCTGCAGGGCGTTGCCGGTCGGACAGGTTTCCTCGAAGGCATTGAGTGCCTGGTGATACCAGACAAACAAGCGCTCCTGGGCGGTGTCCTGGAGGTAGGGCACGTGCAGCTGGATGGTCTGCTGCTGGCCTATCCGATCCAGACGGCCGATGCGCTGTTCGAGCAGGTCAGGGTGGGCAGGCAGATCGAACATGACCATATGATGGGCAAACTGGAAGTTGCGCCCCTCACTACCAATCTCCGAGCAGATCAACACCTGGGCGCCGAATTCTTCGTCGGCAAAAAAGGCAGCTGCGCGGTCGCGCTCGATAATGGTCATTCCCTGATGGAATACGGCCGCAGGTATGCCGCTGCGCACGCGCAGGGCGTCGTCCAGGTCCATTGCCGTACCGGCATGGGCGCAGATCACCAGTACCTTGCTGCGTTTGAGAGTTTTCAGTGTGTCGATCAGCCAGCCAACCCGTGGGTCTTCCTGCCACCAGGGGGCTGGAGTGGCTTCGATGCCCGTTTGAAAATCGGTCTCCGGATAGATCGCGCTGCGACCCTCCAGATCAAGATAGAGCTCGGGGCAGGGCAAAGGGTGATGATGCAGCTGGCGCTCGGGGAAACCACTGATTGCAGCGCGGGTATTTCGGTAAAGTACGCGACCGGTTCCATGGCGGTCGAGCAATTGACGGATCAGACTCTCCCGGGCTTCAGTTCCCGCGCTGCCGGGCTTATCCAGCTGATTGAGCGAATCGTCGGAGCTGCTGCCAAGCCACTGGCTGATGGCCTGGCGCTCGTGTTCCGCCAGCGGCTTTGCGTCGACCAGGGTCTGCACCGCTTCAGCCACGGGTTGGTAGCTGGAGGCTTCCTCACGAAAGGCTTCGAGATCATGGAAGCGATCAGGGTCCAGCAGACGCAGCCGCGCAAAGTGACTGGCTTGTCCAAGTTGTTCGGGCGTGGCTGTCAGCAGCAGAACACTGGGAATACGTCCGGCAAGTTGTTCGACCAGTTCGTATTCGGGGCTGGGTTCATCTTCGTCCCAGACCAGGTGATGTGCCTCGTCGACCACCAGCATATCCCAGTCGCTGGCCTGCAGGCATTGGCGGGCGAAGGGGTTGTCCAGCAAAAACTCCAGGGCGACCAATGCAAGCTGCTCTTCCTCGAAGGGATTGTCCTCGGCACCCTGGCAGCGCTCGATATTGAACAGGGCAAAGCGCAGATTGAACCGTCGCTGCATTTCTACAAGCCATTGATGTTGCAGATTCTCGGGTACGACGATGAGAACCCGCTTGACCCGGCCTGTCTGCAACTGGCGATGAATGACCAGGCCAGCCTCGATGGTCTTGCCCAGGCCTACCTCGTCGGCGAGCAGCACCCGCGGCGCGATGCGATCAGCCACGTCGCGGGCGATATGCAGCTGGTGCTCGATGGGCTGGGTGCGCACACCGGCAAGACCAAGAAGGGGAGAGCGCTGAATGCGGCAATAGTGGCGCAGGCTTTCATAGCGCAGGCTAAACCAGGGTAGGGGGTCTATCTGACTGGCAAAAAGTCGGTCGCTGGCGAGTCGAAACTGGATAAAGTTGTCGAGCATGGTTTCAGCGAATTCTGCTGGCTCATTGTTCTCCTTGAGACCGCTGTAAACCAGTAGCCCATCCCGCTCGTCGACCCCGGTTACCGTCAGGGCCCAGCCCTCGTGATGCGTAATGTTGTCGCCTGGGCTGAATCTCACGCGGGTAAGCGGCGCATTGCGCAGGGCATAGTGGCGGGTTTCTCCGCTTGCCGGAAAGAGAATTACCAGCAAACGTTCGTCCTGTGACAGCAGCGTGCCGAGTCCCAGTTCCGATTCGCTGTCGCTTACCCAGCGTTGCCCCGGGGTATATACAGTCATGCCACTCTCCTGCCCATCCGGAAAAGGCCAGTATATTAACTGAACATGTCCGGCGCAGAAACCGCTGATATACTGCGTTTCGCACCGCATTTTCAGCGTTCAGTGGGCACTAAAGCTGAATTATGCGGACCGGATCACACATCCGGGGGATAAAGATAAGGGTTCTGTGGTCGATAGAATGGAGTCGGAGATCTTGAGTCGGGAAAACGGATTCGGATCGGGACATTACAGATAAGGCATCGGGGCGATCGAATTGTCGCCAGCGCTGCTCATTAGTGCATCGGCCTGCGGTAGTCAGGCCAAGCGAGGCAGCCATGCTTATACCCAATCTTCCTGTGCTTGGAGCCCAGCAAGATCCCGTCAAGACCAAGCGGAACGTGCAGCCCACCGTCGAGACGGAGCGAGTGCACGAACATATCGAGCGCTCCGGTGAGCGCCGCCAGCGCGCAGAAGGGCATTTCCCGGATAGGCGCCGTAACAGGGCTCGTCGCAAACGGGTGAATGAACGTCGCGATATTGATGACCTGCCGAGCAAGGGCCTGCTGGTTGACATAAAAGTCTGAAGGGGTGCTAACCTTGGTGGCAAAGCTTGGGGATTTGCGCCGTGACAGATAAAACTGACCAGCCGCCTGTTGTTGACTTTGAATCCAGACGTCGGGAGCGACTGCACCTGGTACATGATGCGCGTCTGGAAAAAATGCGCGGTGAGTTTGAAAAAGCCTTTCCATTGCCGGGCAAGCCGGCCACCAAGACAGTTCGCTCGGCCAAAAAGAAGAAAAAACCGCGTAAATCCTGATTGTGTCCGGCCGCCTGCCCCTTTCTGTGTATTACTCACCAAATACTCTTCCTTAATTGACCCGTGTCAATAACCCTGACGTTTTGCAGGGGTATTCTTCAAACATGGGCAATCAAAGGAGAGACCTCATGTTTATTGATGAAGTAGTACTTGCCGGAGTAGGAACTGTCGGGTTGATGGTCGCATTCCTGGGGGGTGTGGTTCTGTTCATCTGGCGTGATAGCCACAAGAAAAAACGCGTCCAAAAGACGCCCTGAAATTGTCGGGATTGGCTCCTGGCCGGTCCCAAACAGTGCATGGCTCGCAAGGCCTTTGACGGACTCTCCCACGGAGGTCCGTCTTTTTTGTTTGGTTTGTTTCCTCGCCTGCCAATCTTGGATAGGATTCAGCAAAACTCGCCTTGACTGAGCCCCTGTGACCAAGTCCACAAGAGCGCGCTGCACAGTTTGCCTGCGACCAGCAGATTTCTGTCTGTGCGCGCTTATCCCGACATTGCCATCGTCCACCCATATCCTGGTAATCCAGCATCCCCAGGAGCGGCGCCACGCGCTTAATACCGGACGTTTGCTGGTTGCCGGGCTGGAACATGCCGAACTGCTCATAGCTGAGCAGTTGTCTCTGGATACACCAGCCCACGAACAGATATCTGATCCCGCCTGGTGCACCGAGTTGCTTTTCCCGGGTGAAACTGCGCGACTGCCGGCGCCGGCCGAAGTGGGCGATGAGCGCCCGCGACGTCTTGTGCTGATCGACGGCACCTGGCGCAAGGCCCGAAAGATACTGATGCTCAACCCCGTACTGCAGAGTCTCCCCCGGATTTGTCTGCCCGGTGGATTAGTCAGCCGGTATCGTTTACGCCACACCCGAGTGCCGGACGCACTGTCCACTATCGAAGCAGCCGTTCAGGCCCTGCAACTGATAGAGCCTGATCGGGACTATTCACCCCTCCTGCGTCCATTCGAAGCCCTTATCGACGGTCAGATTCAGGCAATGGGCGCTGAGTGCTATGAGCGCAATCACGGCTCGCGCATATCCGACGCTACGCCCACCAAGCCGCCTCTCGCCTGAGCGCTGACATTACTCCGACTGGATAAAGCGCGGAGGACAAAGAGTTATTCGCAGAATTTATAATGCTCGGTTTTTACTATCAGCCCTGGAGCTTGTGTTTAGACTGGATCCTGAAAATCGGGTCGAGACAAAACAATAAAATGCATCCCGTGCGGTTGACCGGTATGCGAGCAGAGGTAGTGAACATGCAGTCAAACATGCAGACCGGCGGGCAGCGCGTAGTGGTAACAGGGGCTGGTAGCGGCCTGGGTCGCGAACTGTCGCTGCGTTATGCCCGTGAGGGGGCGCGTCTGGTTCTGGCGGACATTCAGGAAGCTGGCCTGAAACAAACGCTGGAGATGGTCGAAGCTGCGGGTGGTAAAGGTTTCTGGCAGCGCTGCGATGTTCGCGACTTCAGTCAGCTGGCTGCGCTGGCCCAGAGTTGTGATGAGCGCTTGGGTGGTATTGATGTGCTCATCAATAATGCTGGAGTGGCGTCTGGTGGGCTTTTCTGTGATCTTACCCTCGAGGATTGGGAGTGGCAGATCAGTATTAATCTTATGGGCGTGGTAAAGGGCTGCAAGGCCTTCGTCCCGATGCTCATGAAGCAAAAGCACGGCCGTATCATCAATATCGGTTCCATGGCGGCCTTGATGCAGGCCCCTGGTATGAGCAACTACAACGTGGCCAAGGCCGGAGTGGTGGCGCTATCGGAAAGCCTAATGGCGGAACTTCACCCCCTGGGTATAAAGGTGAATGTGGTTTGTCCGTCTTTCTTCCAGACCAATCTGCTCGACTCGTTCCGCGGGCCGGATCAGGCTGCCAAGCAGCAGATAGCCAAGTTGTTGGAGAGTTCTCCGATCAACGCCGCCGATGTCGCCGACTTTGTCTACAGGGAGAGCGAGGCAGGCACTTTCATGATTCTGCCCCACGAGGCAGGTCGGGCAGCCTGGGCAGCCAAGCAGGCCAACCCGCAAGTCATTTACGATGAAATGATTCGGTTGGCTTCGAAGAAGATGGAGCCCTCTGCCAACTGAGCAACGATAAATTTATTGTATGTAGATATATCAAGGATAATGATAATACTACCCGCGCCAAGGTGCGGGTCTTAATCTCCGGGCCCTGCTAAAGTCCTCGTTCGAAGGGACTGCGTAACTGTTCCCCAATTCTGATTCTGTATCAGTTGCTCCGAACTGACAAACTCTATCGAGGTATCAATATGCGTGAAGTGGTTATCGTAGACAGCGTTCGCACCGGTCTGGCCAAGTCGTTTCGTGGCAAATTCAATATCACCCGGCCTGATGACATGGCTGCTCATTGCGTGAATGCGCTGATCGAGCGCACCGGAATTGATCCTCTGCTGGTTGACGACTGCATTGTTGGCGCCGGCTCCAACGAAGGTGCTCAGGGCTACAACATCGGTCGTAACGTGGCGGTATTGTCGGGTCTGGGTATCAACGCTGCGGGCATGACGCTCAATCGCTTCTGTTCTTCGGGCCTGCAGTCCATTGCTATTGCTGCCAACCAGATCGCCTCTGGCTGTTCCGATGCGATCGTCGCTGGTGGTGTGGAATCCATTACCATGACGGCCAAGAGCCGCAATACCGATCACCTCTACAACCCTCGCCTCGAAGAAGAGCTGCCCGGTATCTATTACCCTATGGGACAGACCGCAGAAGTTGTAGCCCGTCGTTACAACGTCAGCCGCGAGAGCCAGGACGCTTACGCTCTGCAAAGCCAGCAGCGTACGGCTCGAGCTCAGTCCGAGGGCCTGTTCAACGACGAAATCGTGCCTATGCCAGTCAAGTATCAGGTACAGGACAAGGCTACCGGTGAAGTCAGTATCGTTGAGGGCGTGGTTGATCGTGACGAGTGCAACCGTCCGGAAACCACGCTGGAGGGTCTGAACAGCCTGAAGCCAGTCTTTGCCGAAGACGGCTCAGTGACTGCCGGCAATGCTTCCCAGCTGTCTGATGGCGCTTCCATGACTCTGGTCATGAGCCTGGAAAAGGCGCTTGAATTGGGTCTCAAGCCCAAGGCCTACTTCCGGGGCTTCACTGTTGCTGGTTGCCAGCCCGACGAAATGGGTATTGGCCCGGTCTATTCCGTACCCAAGCTGCTGGAAGCCCGCGGTCTCAAGATCGAGGATATCGATTTGTGGGAGCTGAACGAAGCCTTTGCCTCGCAGTGCCTTTATGCCCGCGATTATCTGGGTATCGATAACGAGAAGTACAACGTCAACGGTGGTTCAATCTCCATTGGTCACCCCTTCGGCATGACCGGTTCGCGTCAGGTCGGTCACCTGATTCGTGAACTCCAGCGCCGCAACCTGCGCTACGGCATCGTCACCATGTGCGTTGGTGGCGGCATGGGCGCCACTGGTCTGTTTGAAGTGTACAAGTAAGCGTTATATGCCAGGCCCCGACTGTTTCAGTTGAGGGCAGGCATTAAAGAGGGACGCAGCGTTTTGTCGCTGCGTCCCTTTTTTTATGCCTGTGAACCAGCGGTCGATACCAGGCGCCTGGGGCTTATGGCACAATGCGTTTTTCACAACAGAGCTGAATCAGGACATGTGCATGTCGCATGGCGAGGGCGGGACAATGCATGGCAGGTGAGCTGCGAAGGGTAGCCTTCGTGCTGTGGCCGGGCACGCACCCATCCACTGTCATGCCTGCCCTGGCGGTACTGCGCTCGGCCAATAGAATGGCCGAAGCTGAATTGTACAGGGTCGATTGCTTCACCCTGGATGATCAGCCGATAACCAGTGCCGAAGGTTGGCAACTTCCTGCTCGCCAGTGGGGTAGTGAGCTTGTCAGTCATGACCGTCTTTGGCTGGTAGCCGATGGTGTGGTTTTGCCGACTTCAATACCCGCTGGCCTGGCCCAGCATTGCCGCAATCTCGTGCGCGATAGTCACCAGATTGGGGCATTGGAGGGCGGCGTATATCCGTTGGCCATGAGCGGACTCCTTGATGATTGCCGCTGCGCCGTTCACTGGCGAATGATCGACGACTTTCGGGAGCGCTTCCCTTCGGTAATCGCTGGCAGCGAGCTTTTCGTGCAGGATCGCGGGCGAATGAGCAGCAGTGGTGGCCAGGCCACACTGGATCTGTTTCTGGCGCTGTTGGCGGAGGAACGTGATCCCGACCTGGCGGCCATGGTGGCAGAGGAACTGGTGGTCGAGAGGTTGCGTGATGGTAGCGAGCGTCAGCGAGTGCCGTTACGTAATCGTCTAGGCAGTACCCATCCGAAATTGACCCAGGCAGTGATTCTCATGGAGTCGAACATCGAAGAGCCGCTGACCACTGATGAAATTGCCCGACATGTATGTGTGTCGCGCAGACAGCTGGAGCGTATTTTCAAGCAGTATCTCAATAGCGTACCGTCACAGTACTATCTTGAATTACGGCTCAATCGGGCACGGCAATTGCTATTGCAGACCAGCAAGTCAATTATTCAGATCGGATTGTCCTGCGGCTTCTCTTCCGGACCACATTTCTCCAGCGCTTATCGCAATTGTTTCGGGATAACGCCGCGTGAAGACCGCAACCAGCGCCGTGCGCAGCAGGCAGTGGACGCGGTATCCAGGGCGTGAGGGGCAGTCAGGACAAAACGCAACGCAAGCAGTAATCAGATCAGTACAACGGCCCCTGGGGCAGAGGAGAGCAGGCGGATGTCAGATGCAATGCAGGTAGATCGGGCAGATTTCGACCGTGTCATGGTCCCCAACTACGCCCCGATCGACATGATCCCGGTGCGCGGTGAGGGCTCGCGCCTGTGGGATCAGCAGGGCCGCGAATACGTCGATCTGGCCGGTGGGATTGCTGTCAATGTGCTGGGCCATGCCCATCCGCAGCTTGTTGATGCGCTTACCGAGCAGGCGGGCAAGCTTTGGCACGTGTCCAACGTGCTGACCAATGAGCCTGCCTTGCGCCTGGCCAGCAAGCTGGTCGATGCCACCTTTGCAGACAAGGTGTTCTTTGCCAATTCCGGTGCAGAGGCCAACGAGGCGGCCTTCAAGCTTGCGCGGCGCTGGGCCCATGAGACTGTCGGTCCTGACAAGCACGAGATCATCGCCTGCACCAACAGCTTTCACGGGCGTACCCTGTTTACCGTCAGCGTTGGCGGACAGCCCAAGTATTCCCAGGGTTTCGGTCCGGCGCTGGAAGGTATCAGTCACGTCCCGTACAACGATTTGGCCGCATTGGAGCAGCAGATATCTTCGCGTACTTGCGCGGTGGTCATTGAGCCTATTCAGGGTGAAGGTGGGGTCATACCCGCGGCGCCGGGTTATCTGCAGGCTGCCCGGGAACTCTGCGACCGGCATGGTGCTCTGCTTATCTTTGATGAGGTGCAGAGCGGTATGGGCCGTACAGGCAAGCTCTATGCCTATATGCACAGCAACGTGACTCCGGACATCCTCACCAGTGCCAAGAGTCTGGGAGGCGGATTTCCGATCGCGGCCATGCTGACAACCAGCGCCATTGCGGCACATTTTGCAGTTGGTACCCATGGCAGCACCTATGGCGGTAACCCCTTGGGCTGCGCAGTTGCTGAAAGGGTGCTGGACATCGTCAATACCGAGCAGGTACTAGCGGGAGTTGCAGCGCGTCATCAGTTGCTGGTCGATGGCATCATGACGGTGGCCCAGGAGTTTCCGGTTTTTTCTCAGGTCCGAGGTCAGGGTCTGTTGCTGGGCGCAGTACTGGCCGACGCCTGGCGCGGCCAGGCACGGCAGATTCAGGAGGCTGCGCAGCGCGAAGGGCTGATGGTCTTGCAGGCTGGCCCCGACGTGATGCGTATCGCCCCAAGCCTGGTCATCGACGAGGCTGATATCGCCGAAGCCATGCAGCGATTGCGCAAGGCATTGGCCCATCTGGTCGGATAACCACGGAGAGCGTCATGCTGGTCCAACGCCTGAGCAGAATCTCGGATCTCCCCGAAATCCGTCGTCTGGCTGCATCCAGTCCGGCTGGCGTCACCGCATTGCCGGATGATGAACGTCGGCTTGCTGAGATTCTTGAGGCGTCCGAAGCATCCATGACTGAGGAAATCAGCTTCAGCGGAGAGGAGCGCTATTTCTTTGTTATCGAGGATACGGTCAGTGGTTCACTGGCCGGTTGCAGCAGCGTGGTGGCCTCGGCGGGGTTCAGTGAGCCCTTTTATGCCTTTCGTAATGAGATGTTCGTGCACGCTTCCAGACAGCTCGGTTTGCACAATCGTATGCATGTGCTTTCCCTCTGCCACGACCTGACTGGACACAGTCTGCTGTCCGGCTTCCATCTGGAACCGGACTATCAACATGCCGATGCAGTGACATTGAATGCCCGCGGTCGTTTGCTGTTTATGGCCAGTCACCCCCAGCGTTTTGCCGATTCAACTTCGGTGGAAATTGTTGGTATAAGCGACGAGGAGGGTAACGCTCCTTTTTGGGATGCGGTTGGCCGACATTTCTTCGCAGTGACCTACAGTGAGGCGGAGCGCATCGGCAGTAGTCGAGGACGCAGTTGTCTGGCCGAACTGATGCCCGGTTACCCGATTTATGTCCCGATGTTGTCCGACGAGGCTCAGGAGGTTATAGGTCAGGTACATCCTTCAGCCGAGCGCGTGTTCGATTTGCTCATGCAGGAGGGTTTCGAAACCGACAATTACGTGGATATATTTGACGGTGGACCGGTGGTGCATGCACGGACCCGTGAGTTACATACGGTACGCAACAGTCTGGTTATGCCTGTGGAAGTGGGGGAAATGCCCGCAGGAGATGAGAGCTGGCTAGTGGCCAATGGGCGGATCAGCGATTTTCGCGCCTGCGTGATGCAGCTTTTTGTCACGCCGGATCAGCCGGTAGTGCTCGACCAGCACACGGCGGATCTCTTGGGAGTGGTAACCGGGGATACACTGCGTCTTGCGAGGGAGGTCTGACATGCTGGTACGAGCAGCCCGGGCGACCGATATCAGCAGCCTTCTGGAACTTGCAGCCAACGCGGGCGCCGGTCTGACCACTCTACCCGCGAGTGAAGAGCGCCTGTTGCGTCGCTTACAGAATGTAGAACAGAGTTTCCTCGGGCGCGTAGATCGGGCCGATAGCGATTACCTTTTTGTGCTGGAGAATGAAATTGGTCAGGTAGTGGGCACCAGCGGCATGCTCGGTTCCGCGGGCATGCGCGAGCCCTGGTACAGCTACCGTATGGGGCTGACCGTAGCCGCTAGTCGCGAGCTGGATGTATACCGCCAGCAACCGACACTGTTTCTGGTCAACGATCTGACCGGGGCAACAGCCTTATGCTCTCTTTATTTGCCGGAGCAGTATCGTCGAAGCAATGTGGCGAGGCTGGTTTCCAAGGCACGCTTCCTGTTCATGGCCGAGTTTATGGCGTCTTTCTCGCCCCGGGTGATCGTCGAAATGCGCGGACGTTCCGACCCCGACGGTCGCTCCCCTTTCTGGGATAGCCTGGGTCAGCACTTTTTCCGCATGGATTTTGCCCGGGCGGATTATCTGACCGGTATGGGTAACAAGGCATTTATCGCGGAAATGATGCCCAAATTTCCGCTGTACGCCTGTTTTTTGAGTGACGCAGCTCGGGAGGCGATTGGTAAGGTTCACCCTGATTCGGAGGCCGGATTAGCGATTGTTCAGGAGGAAGGGCTCAGCTATCAAGGTTATATCGATATATTTGACGGCGGGGCTACGCTGGAGGCCCCCCTTGCTCACGTCCGGTCGGTCAGTGAAAGTCGGGTGCTGTTGTTGGCTATCGGCACACCAGGGGATGACGCTGAGCCTTACCTTATCCACAATCGTAGTCGTTATGATTGCCGCATGATCAGTGCCCCCGCACGTATGGCGGCGGGAACCCTGGTGGTTGCCCGTGATAGCGCAGAACGTTTAGGTCTGCGTTCTGGAACGCCTGTCAGAGCGGTATCGCTTTGCAGCAGTCAATCCAGGGTTGAGCCTTACTCCAGGTGACACACCGGCTTACACGAGGCTCCTTGGCTGGGTGCAGCCAGGTTCCTATACTCGGACTAATCTCGAATTGCATCATGGAGCCACCCTATGCGTCGCCTTGCCTCTGTCTCGGTGCTATTGATCAGTGTCTTTACCAGTCACTCGCTCTTGGCCGATTGCGCCGCCATTTTGCAGCATGAGATGCCGGCGTTGCGTTCCAAGGATACTGTCGATCTGTGCGAACGCTATGCGGGCAAGCCCCTGCTTATTGTCAATACTGCCAGTTTTTGCGGCTTCACTCCGCAGTTCAAGGGGTTGGAGGCTGTTTACCAGCGTTATCGCGGGCAGGGGCTGGAGATCCTCGGCGTGCCTTCCAATGATTTCAAGCAAGAGGCCGCCGAGGTCGAGAAGGTGGCCGACGTCTGTTACGTCAATTATGGCGTGACCTTTGCCATGACAGATCCCCAGAAGATTACCGGCGTCAACGCGCATCCACTCTATAGGCAGTTGACCGATGCCGCCGGCCAGGCTCCGGGCTGGAACTTTCACAAGTATCTGATCGACCGGGAAGGCCAGGTGGTCGGCAATTTCGCCAGTCAAGTGGCGCCCGATGATCCTGCGCTCGTCAAGGCCATTGAATTGGCGCTCTGACCCGTACTCTCTTTGTCATAATCGGCCTGAGGCATGATGCATGTGGACGCCTGATGCCTATATAATGCGCGCCAGACCACGCCTGCGCCCTGAGCGCAGGCTGCACCCGTTTCTGGTAGGGGATTTATGAAAAGCGCAGAGATTCGAGAAGCCTTCCTCCAATTTTTCGAGCAAAAGGGACACACTCGTGTGGCCTCCAGTTCGTTGATCCCGGAGAACGACCCGACCCTGCTGTTTACCAACGCCGGGATGAACCAGTTCAAGGACTGTTTTCTGGGTCTGGAAAAGCGTGCATATACCCGTGCCACCAGCAGCCAGAAGTGCGTGCGCGCCGGTGGCAAGCACAATGACCTGGAAAACGTCGGCTATACGGCGCGGCACCATACTTTTTTCGAGATGCTGGGTAACTTCAGCTTCGGTGATTATTTCAAGCGCGATGCGATTCTGTACGCCTGGGAATTTCTGACCTCCGAACAATGGTTGAATCTGCCCAAGGACAAACTCTGGGTCACCGTATACGCCACCGACGATGAAGCCTACGACATCTGGACCAAGGAAGTGGGTGTGCCCGAAGCGCACATGGTGCGTATTGGCGACAACAAGGGCGCTCCCTATGCGTCGGACAATTTCTGGGCAATGGGTGATACCGGCCCCTGCGGTCCGTGCAGCGAAATCTTCTACGATCACGGACCTGAGATCTGGGGTGGTCCCCCGGGTAGCCCGGAAGAAGACGGTGATCGCTACATCGAGATCTGGAACAACGTTTTCATGCAGTTCAACCGCACGGTAGAAGGCGAAATGCAGCCGCTACCCGCGCCCAGCGTCGATACTGGTATGGGCTTGGAGCGCATCAGTGCGGTCCTGCAGCACGTGCATGCCAATTACGAAATCGATCTCTTCCAGAATCTGTTACAGGCTTCAGCAGCGGCCATTGGTTGCCAGCAGGATGACGCGGCTTCCCTGAAAGTGGTTGCAGATCATATTCGCTCATGCAGCTTTCTGATTGCAGACGGCGTTGTGCCCTCCAATGAAGGTCGTGGTTATGTGCTGCGCCGTATTATTCGTCGGGCCTGCCGTCACGGTAACAAGCTGGGTGCCCAGGGTGTTTTCTTCCATCGCATCGTTGCTGCTCTGGTTGCCGAAATGGGCGAAGCCTTTCCGGAACTCAAGTCGCGCCAGGTTCATATCGAGCGCATTCTCAAGACCGAGGAGGAACAGTTCGCCAAGACTCTGGAGCAGGGTCTGAAGATTCTCGAACAGGATCTGGCCGGTCTTTCCGGCAAGGAGATACCTGGCGAGGTCGTCTTCAAACTGTATGACACCTATGGCTTCCCCATGGACCTGACCGGCGACATAGCCCGCGAGCGTGGTCTCACTTTGGATGAGGCAGGGTTTGAAAGCGCGATGCAGGCCCAGCGCGAGCGTGCACGCTCGGCCAGTCAGTTCGGCATGGACTACAACAGCCTGGTCAAGATTGATCTTGAAACAGAATTTCAGGGCTATGACGGTACCTTGGGTGCTGGTCAGGTCGTTGCGCTATTCCGTGATGGTCAGGAGGTGGACTGGCTGCGCGATGGCGATAAAGGGGTGGTCATACTCGACAAGACGCCTTTCTATGCTGAGTCTGGTGGGCAGGTAGGTGATACGGGCTACCTCGAGATTGCTGGCAGCAGTCTGCGTTTTGATGTTCGCGACACCACCAAGAGTGGAGCTGCGCACCTGCACCAGGGTGTTGTGGCCAGTGGTGAGCTGCGCAAGGGTGACCGGGTCAAGGCCGTGGTAGACGACCATGTTCGCCAGGCGACCAAGCTTAATCACTCAGCTACCCATCTTTTACACGCAGCCCTGCGTCAGGTGCTCGGTGAACATGTTCAGCAGAAGGGCTCTTTGGTCGATAGTCAGCGTCTGCGCTTTGACTTCAGTCACTTCGAAGCAATCAGTGCGCAGCAGCTGCGTGATCTGGAAGACATGGTCAATGAACAGATCCGACTCAATACGTCTGTTGCAATCGAAGTGACCGACATTGAAACCGCCAAGAATAAAGGCGCGATGGCCCTGTTCGGTGAGAAATACGGTGATCAGGTACGCGTCCTGACTATGGGTGATGGGTTCTCTGTTGAGCTTTGTGGTGGTACCCATGTCAGCCGTACCGGCGATATCGGTCTCCTGAAAATAACCAATGAAAGTGGTATTGCCGCTGGTGTGCGGCGCATCGAGGCGGTGACTGGAGCTGGCGCCCTTGAGCTTGTTCGCGAAACCGATGACCAGTTGCGCCAGATTGGCCAGGCGGTCAAGGGTAGCCGTGAAAACCTGTTGGATAAGGTTGCCTCACTGGTGGAGCGAAGCCGCCAGCTGGAAAAGGATGTAGAACAGCTTAAAGCCAAACTGACCAGTGCCGCAGGCAGCGATATGGCCTCTGAAGTACAGGAAGTCGGCGGAATGCAGGTGCTGGTAAAGCGCGTGGACGGTCAGGACGGAAAAGCTCTGTTGGGCCTTGTGGATCAGCTGAAAAACAAGCTTGGCTCAGCCACGGTTCTGCTAGCAGGTGAGCTGGATGGCAAGGTGGTGCTGGTTGCCGGCGTCACCAAGGACCTTGTTGGTCGGGTGAAAGCTGGCGACCTGATCCGTAACGCGGCAGCCTGTGTGGGCGGCAAGGGTGGTGGTCGCCCGGATATGGCCCAGGGTGGCGGCACCGACACAGCGGCTATCGATCGGGCGTTGTCCGAGGCCCTCAACTGGTTGAGCGGGCAGTAAAACGCAGTTCTAACAAGGATCAGTTGCCTGATGGCGGCTGACAGAACCGTCGGGAAACCGATTTTCACAGGGGGGCTGGTGCAAACATAATGGCACTTATCGTCCAGAAGTTTGGTGGTACCTCGGTTGGCAGTGTCGAGCGCATCTGCCAGGTAGCCGAGAAGATCAAGGGGTTCAGGGCCAGGGGTGTGGATCTGGTCGTCGTGGTATCTGCGATGAGCGGTGAAACTAACCGACTCATTGATCTGGCCCGGCAGGTTCAGCTTGAACCGGATCCGCGCGAAATGGATGTCATATTGTCCACTGGTGAACAGGTCACCATTGGCCTGTTGGCGATGGCCTTGAAAGCGATTGATGTGCCTGCCGTTTCCTACACCGGAGCTCAGGTACGCATAGTGACTGATAGCGCGCACAACAAAGCGCGCATTCAGCATATCGACGATGCCAATATCCGTGGGGAGCTTGCTGCGGGCAAAGTGGTTATTGTTGCCGGTTTTCAGGGCGTCGACGAGCAGGGCAATATTACTACCCTGGGCCGTGGCGGCTCGGATACGACAGGGGTGGCTCTTGCGGCCGCGCTCGGGGCTGATGAGTGCCAGATCTATACTGACGTCGATGGCGTCTATACTACAGATCCACGGGTGGTGGAGAGTGCGAGACGGCTTGAGCGCATTACATTTGAAGAAATGCTCGAAATGGCCAGTCTAGGCTCCAAGGTGTTGCAGATAAGATCCGTGGAGTTTGCCGGCAAATATAATGTGCCGTTGCGCGTACTACACAGTTTCAAGGAGGGTCCCGGGACCCTGATCACGCTCGAGGATGATGCTTCAATGGAACAACCCGTCATTTCCGGTATTGCCTTTAATCGCGACGAAGCCAAGCTGACTATTCGGGGCGTGCCGGATGTGCCGGGCGTAGCCTTCAAGATACTCGGTCCGGTCAGCGCTGCTAATATTGAAGTAGATATGATCGTGCAGAACGTCTCGCGCGATAACACCACCGACTTTACCTTTACGGTGCATCGCAACGATTTTCGCAAGGCGGAAGAGATCCTGCGTCAGGTAGCTGATAATCTTGGTGCCCGAGAAGTCGCCGGCGACAGCAAGATTGCCAAGGTCTCGATCGTTGGTGTAGGCATGCGGTCCCACGCGGGCGTGGCAAGCCAGATGTTTGAAGCGCTGTCCAATGACGGCATTAATATCCAGATGATTTCCACCTCCGAGATCAAGATTTCGGTGGTGATTGACGAGAAGTATCTCGAGCTGGCGGTGCGCAGTCTGCACACTGCCTTTGGCCTTGATGCCGATTCGGCTACCGAAGATTTTCTTTAAGGGTTTGCGGTTGCGCGACGAGCGCAGCCGCGGGGGTGTGGTTTCTGGCTGTCGCACCCTATCTGTCCTTCAGCTTCTGAGGCGTGCGTGACAATGTATGGGCGAACGACTAGCCCCTTGGCGTTGTCATACAAATACCGCAGTGGCAGGGTGGCAGGCAACGTGCCGGTTTTTGCAGGCTGCTGTGTCCTGATCATGAGCAAGGAGAAATGGAATGCTTATTTTGACTCGAAGGGTTGGTGAGACCCTGATGGTAGGTGACGAAGTCACTGTGACCGTGTTGGGCGTTAAAGGTAATCAGGTCCGGATTGGGGTCAATGCCCCCAAGGAAGTGGCCGTGCACCGTGAAGAAATCTATCAGCGCATCCAGAAAGAAAAGGATGACGAACCAAATAGTTAATTTCATTGAGTTTTTGTTTGCATTAACGGCAGTGCGCAGTTACTATTCTGCGCGTGTTACGGAGAGGTGGCCGAGTGGCTGAAGGCGCTCCCCTGCT
>NZ_CAXBOV010000033.1:0-32382 GCF_963977355.1 uncultured Halopseudomonas sp.
AAGCGTCACTACCAGAGTCTGGCAAGTGTCTAGAATACTGGGGGCGATTCAGTCAGTATTCCCGCATGGTACCACCAAATCCCAAATGCAGTAGCCCATGCACTGCCATTAGAAGGTATTTCTGTAGCCTCGAAGCTTTTTTCAGCATGCATCGGGTTTCGCAGGAGGACCAGGAGCAGCTCGCTGGGTATCCCTCTATGCTTACAAACATGGCCCAGTTTTATTACGCAGTCTCTTTTACTTTATTACCTCATGCTCGGGAGTGTCGCGCAGATGCGGGCAAGGTTATTGCCCCGGGCTTTGTGCTCCTAACGGCGTTTGTTATGCACGTACGCCATCCAAGGCTTTCAACATCTTCAAAATTACCAACGCAAACGCCCGGCTCTTGGTCTCGTTATCCAGCACTTCCAGCGACAGTTTCTCGTGGTTGGTCATGGCGTCGAGCACGGTGTCCAGCACGCGCTTTGGGAACAGGCCGTGCATCACTTGCTCCACCGAGTGGTTGTTCACCTGGGCCATCACATCCTCCTGGCGGCTGATGCGATTGGCTATGCCGGTGAGGAATTGCAGCTGGTCGTCATCGCTTACCTCGGCGCCGAAGATATCGTTCAGCGCTTCGATGATTTCTGACAGACGTTTTTTGTCCGGGTCATGGGGCTTGCCGCTGCCGACCGCGCTGGCTGGATCGAGGCTGTAGTCACCGTCTTCCTCGCTCAGCCGCAGTTGATGCTCGGCGCGCTTGCTCAGACGGTAGTGGCTCAGTTGCAGTTCGCCCACGTCCACGTCGTCTTGTTGCAGGCGGTCCACGCGCAGCAGCGGATGTAGATGCTTGGCGTAAACGCACAACTGCTCCAACTCGCGATCCTCATAAGGCACAATCTGTGAGAGGAACTCATACAGGCGCACGAAGCTCTGCAGGTTTTTGCGGAACAGGTCCAACTGGTCAACCTGCTCACCAGCCTCTTTCAGCGCGTGCTCGGCTTTTTTCAGACCAGCGCTATCGCCGTTGGCCTCTGCTGTGCGCTTGAACTCCAGGGCCTGCTGGCGTGACTCCAGCGAGAAGGCATAACGCTTGGCAAAGCGCTCCTTGGCCGGCGTGCAGTAGTAGCTTAGCTTGCTAGCCGCTGCCTTGGGGTCGAAGAAGGCGATGGCGAACGCCTCAACCTCCTGCCAGTAATAGATCCCCTCAGCATCCAGCTTCTTCTGCAGGTCATAGATGATCTGCGGGTCAGTCACATCGGTCAGCTCGGCCTTGGTGTAGTACGGCAAGAAGGCGTCGAGAATGTCCTGCGGCTCGTTGAAGAAGTCGAGGATGAAGGTTTCCTTGCTGTCGCCGAAGGTGCGGTTCAACCGCGACAGGGTTTGCACGCAGTCCACGCCTTGCAGTTTCTTGTCCACGTACATGGCGCACAGCTTGGGTTGATCGAAGCCGGTCTGGTACTTGTTGGCGGCGATCATCACGTTGAAATCCTGGGTATCGAAGGCCTTGGCCAAGTCACGGCCATTTAGGCCGGCATTGAGCAGGCTACTGCTTTCCGTGACCTCCTCCGGGATCACTTCATCCGGCAATACGCTACCGGAGAACGCCACCAGCGGGTGCACATCGCTGTAACCCATCTGCTGCACATAAGCCTTCACGGCCAACTGGTAGCGCACCGCCTCCTGACGGCTGCTGGTCACCACCATGGCCTTGGCCTGGCCACCCAGCAGGCCACGAATATTGGCGCGGAAGTGCTCGACGAGCACCTCGACCTTCTGGCTGATATTGTACGGGTGCAAGCGCACCCAGCGCGCCAGCTTGATGCGTGCTTTCTTACTATCGACCTCGTCGTCCGCTTCCTCACCATTGGGGTGGGCGATCTTCCAGGCGGTGCTGTAGGTGGTGTAGTTGCGCAGCACGTCGAGGATAAAACCCTCTTCGATGGCCTGGCGCATGGAGTACAGGTGAAACGCCTCGGGCTTGTTGCTGGCACTGGCCGGCAGCGTCGGGTCGGCCGGGCGCCCGAACAGCTCTAGGGTCTTGGCCTTGGGCGTGGCGGTAAAGGCGTAGTAGCTGATGCGCTCATTCGGCTGGCGCGCCTGCACGGCGGCGTCGAGCAGCTCTTCGGCGCTGACTTCTTCCGCCTCCAGCGCATCGCTGCCGAGAATCTGTTTCAGCTTGCTGGCCGATGAGCCTGTTTGCGAGGAATGAGCCTCGTCGGCGATCACCGCATAGCGTCCGCTGGCCAGCTTGGGGTACTTGTCCAGGGCATCGAACAGCGCCGGAAAGGTCTGGATGGTGACGATGATAATGCGCGTCTGCTCGGCCAATGCCTCGGCCAGTTGCTCGGATTTGCTCTGACTGCTTGTTTCGCGATTGACCTGCTTAACTACACCCTGGGCATGCTCGAACTGGTAGATGGTGTCCTGCAGCTGCTTGTCCAGCACGGTGCGGTCGGTAATCACGATCACGGAGTTGAACAGGCGCTGGCCAGCATCATCGTACAGCGAGGCCAGTTGATGCGCCGTCCAGGCGATAGAGTTGGACTTGCCCGAGCCGGCGCTGTGCTGGATCAAGTAGCGCTTGCCCGGGCCTTCGGCGCGGGTGGTGTTGATCAGCGTGTTGACCACTTCCCACTGGTGGTAACGCGGGAAGATCATCGTTTCTTTGGTCACCGGCGTGCCATCGAAGCCTTCGTTGATCTTCTTCTCCAGGTGCAGGAAGCGCCCCAGCACCTTGAGCCAAGCATCCGGCTGCAGCAGGCGTTGCCACAGGTAGCCGGTGGCGTACTGGCTGTCATCTTCAGGCATCGGGTTGCCTGCGCCGCCTTCCGCGCTACCAAGGTTGAACGGCAGGAAGAAGGTGTCTTTACCTGCCAGCTTGGTGGTCATCGCCACTTCATTCTGACCCACGGCAAAGTGCACCAACGCGCCACGCTTGAAGGTCAGCAGTGGCTCGGGTTTGCGCGTTAGCGGGTCTTTTACCGGGCGGTCTTGGCGATACTGGCGCTTGGCGTTTTCCACCGACTGCTTGAACTCGCTTTTCAGCTCCAGCGTGGCGGTGGGAATGCCGTTGACGAACAGCACCAGATCCAGTCGTGGGTTGTAGCTCTGCCCGCCGCTAGCCGCATCACGCGCATGGGGCGAGTAAGACACCTCCGGCACCACCCGCAGGCGGTTGCACTGGTAGCGCTTGAGGGTGTCCGGGTTCATGCCGTGGTCGGGTTGGAAGCTACACAGCTCCACCTTCACTGCCGGCAGCTTGAAACCGTAGCGCAGCACATCCAGGGTGCCGCTCTGCTCCAGCTCGCGCACCAGCTTTTGCACCAGCACGCCGTCCGGGTAATTCGGGTTAGCCTTGGCGAACTTGTCCCAACGCTCCGGCCAGGCGTCCTTGAAGTAGCCCACCACATCTTCGGTATACAGCGCCGTGCGGCGGTCGTAGCCGCTGGCGGTGCCGACCAGCCAGCCTTGGGCGGCCAGGGCGTCGATAATATCCTGCTGAAACTGCGCTTCCTTGCTGTCCGCCATTACACGACCTCTTGTACTAATTCAGGGGTTGGCGCGCTGGCCGGCGGTTGCCAGCTGCGTACGTCGATTTTGCCGGTGACGGCGGCGGAGATTAGGGCGGAGCGGCGTTCTTTCAATAACTCCATTGTGCGCCATGCTTCGCTAGTCAATTGGCTTGCGGCTGCACACCTCAACTGAAGAAACTCAGTAATAAGTACTTGTTCTTCAAGTGGGGGGAAAACGCCAACAACCTTCGTAAGGTTCTGAATTGACAAGCGAGGCAAACCTGCACCTTTTACAAAACCATCGACCTGTTGGGAAACGACCCAAGACTGACATAGAAAATCGAGGTAGCTGGGTAGCAACTCCTCTATATCCGGCCTAATAATAATCAGCGACGATGCAACGACAAACTTGGGCGAATTTTCGCCAACTACAATAGTCCTCCCTATAGTCCCATCTTTGCTGAATAGCACATCACCAGCTGCTGGCTGACATCCAGTTTTCACTAAGTACTCATAACTGGCAGCCGAGGTGCGAAGGCACGCTTCGAAATCTATACCTTCGTCCGATACGTCTCTGGTAGATACAAAGCAGTAAACCCCGTTCTCTGTCTCGGGAGAAATATGAGCGCCATCGGTAATCAGATCACATCTACGTTTAATTTGAGTGATTTCCCAATGCGCCGGTACCTCGCCCAGCCACTCCACGCCGGAGTCCTTCATCAGCACCGTCGGGTCGAGGCCTTTGGTGACGGCGCGAGAGATCACGGCCTGGCGCTTTTCCTTGAGCAGTTCGATCAGGCGCTGCTGCTCTTCGATCAGCGCGTCGATGCGGTCAGTTTCGTGGTCAAGGAATCGGGCGATTTGGGTTTGTTCAGGACGGGGCAGCAATGGGATTTTGATTCCGCCCAGCTTTCCTTTTGTCACATGCACCATTCCGATTATGCCGTGAGCCTGATCCTCAATCGCTTTAGTAACAGCCCTTAACGTCCAATACAGCCATTTTTTATCGCACCGAAAATCAGCTATTCGGAAAATATGCTGATTCAGATAGTGAAGACCTATTCCATGCCATAAAAACGGACCGAAAGAGGTGCCACGGTTTCCAGACCAGCCAAATAAAAGATCGCCAGTTTTGACGTGATACCTTTCCTCAACAGACCCTTCGTAGCAGTTGAAACTCTCTCCATTGTTCAGATTCTCAATCCGAATGATAGGGATACCTCCTTCGCTCCACTGCTCAGGCTTGAATGCCATGCCATTTATGAAATCAGCTATATATTTAAATGGTATTGGCTCCCAACCCTCAGGTATCGCCCCCAACCACTCCACTCCGGACCCCTTGTACACCGGATACGCTGAAAAACTCATGCCGACAGTTCCTCGATCATCTGCTTGATACGGTCAGTGCAGGCTTTCAGGTCGCTATCGATCTGGGCCAACGGACGCGGTGGCTGGAACACATAGAAGTGGCGGTTAAAGGGAATCTCGAAGCCGACAATGCCGACCTCGCCGTCCAGCGCATCGGTTTTGCTTTCGTCGATCCAGGCATCCGGCACATGTGGGATGACTTCGCGTTGGAAGTAGTCGTACACCGATTCGCCCAGCGGCACGTTCTCGTTGTCGCGCAGATCTGGATCGGGTTCAGGGTTTCCCTTGTTATCACGACAGACTTCTCCCTCACTGCCTTTCAGATTGATGAGCTTCTCTAGCGCCTTGAAGTGCTTTGCCTTCATAACCCCCTTCGGGGCATAGGTTTCCATTCTCTCTTCAATTTCTTTGCGAAACTGTGTGCGTGAGAGTATTGGGCCGTGCTCTTTGCAGTGGCCCGCCATGCCTACCAGTATGTTGCTCAAACCCCACTGAATCTCTTCCGGCAACTTGCGATACGCGTCATCGGTTTTTAGGGCCTCAATTCCCTTTTCTGATTGTTCATCAAATTTGAAGCGCAACGGACGCTCGACCGTGATACGCCGGTAGCCGAAGGCGTCGATGGGGAAGATTTTGCTCTGCGCGTTGTGCTCGAAGCTGCCATACAAGCGCACCAGCTCGCTGATTTGATCCTCGGTGATGTACTGGCGCTTGCTGCCCAGCGACTTGCGCATTTTGGCGTAGAGCTGGCTGCCGTCGATCAACTGCATCTTGCTCTGGCGCGCAGCGGCCTTATGATTACTGAGTATCCACACATAGGTGGCGATGCCGGTGTTGTAGAACATGTCGGTGGGCAACGCGACTATGGCTTCGACCAGATCGTTCTGCAGCAGGTAGCGGCGAATCTCCGACTCCCCCGAACCCGCGCCGCCGGTAAACAGCGGCGAGCCGTTGAGGATGATACCGATGCGCGAGCCACCGTCGCGCGGGTCACGCATCTTGCTAACCAGGTGCAGGAGGAACAGCAGTGAACCGTCGGACACCCTTGGTAGGCCGGGGCCGAAACGGCCGTCGAAGCCTTTTTGGCTATGCTCGTCTGTGATCTGCTTCTGGACCTTCTTCCACTCCACGCCGAACGGCGGGTTGCTCAGCATAAAGTCGAAGCCTTTGCCGGCCAGTTGATCGTTGGACAGGGTGTTGCCGAGCTTGATGCTGGCCACGTCCTGGCCCTTGATCAGCATGTCCGCCTTGCAGATTGCATAGGACTCGGGATTGAGCTCCTGGCCGTGCAGCGAAACGCTGACCTTGTCGCTGATGGACTGGATGTACTCATCCCCCTCAGACAGAAAGCCACCGGTGCCGGCGGTTGGGTCGTAGATGGTGACAATGCTGTTGGGCGCGAGTTTGTGGTCCTGATCAGTTATCACCAGTGAGGTGGTGAGGTGCACGATGTCGCGCGGTGTGAAGTGCTCACCGGCCGTTTCGTTGGAGCTTTCCGCGAACTTGCGGATTAGCTCTTCAAAGATGATGCCCATACCGAAGTTGCTTATGAACTCGGGACTCAGATCCGTTGCGGCGAAGCGCTGCACCACCTGATACAACAGGTTGGCGCTTTCCAACTGCTGGACGAAGTCTTCAAAGTGGAAGTGCTCGAAGATCTCGCGGGCGTCTTTGCTGAACGCCTGCACGTAGCTCATCAGGTCGGCGGCGGTCTGGGTATCCGACAGAGTGCCGAGGGTCAGCGGCGAGGCGTTGAAGAACTGTAAGCCACCGGCGGCGCGGAGCAGGAACATCTCACGCACGGCGTCCGGGCGGCCTTCCTGAGCGAAGGTCTGGTTGATCACTTCACTCTTGGTTGGCGCAAGCACGCACTCCATCCGGCGCAGCAGGGTGAAAGGCAGGATTATGCGGCCGTACTGAGACTGCTTGAAATCACCACGCAGCAGGTCGGCGATGGACCAAAGAAAGGCGGCGGTTTGGGAATGGTTTTCCATATTCAAGCAATTGCTCCCTTTATTTGTACAACAAATAACTGAGTTTACCCCAGCGACGTATCAGGAATTAGTCCAAATTTTTCTGCTGGGGTCTTTGACGGTCTATTTGCGAACTATTGCTGAACTAAGAATGTTAGCTATTTTTAGTCAGCAAACAGAACGGCTACAGGAGGGCTTGGCATTATGCGGAAGTCTTAGTTTGGTGAGCTAGCTGTTGAATTGAGATTCAGGTCATCCGGGGTTTTTTGAAAAATTCCCTTGAATAACTTTCTCGGTTGGCGCGGTGGTGATGTAGTGCGCCCAATCATCCATCAGCGCCCGGCGCTTCTCGAACAGGTCTCCACGTCGGTAAGCGGCCTCTACTGCGTTGCCCAGGCTATGGGCTAGCGCCTGCTCGCAAACGTCACGCGGATGCGGTGTGCATTCGCCTGCCCAGTCGCGGAAGGTAGACCGGAAACCATGCATGGTCAGGTCGGTGCGCTTGATGTGTCGCAGTCCCATAAGCATAGCCATATTGGACAGAGGCTTGCCGCTTCTCATGCCGGGGAACAGGTGTTGGTTGTCGTCATAGCGCGGTAATTGTTCCAGCAACTCCACAAGCGCATCAGAGAGCGGTACGCGGTGTTCCTTGCGCATCTTCATGCGTTCAGCCGGTACGGTCCATACGCGCGCTTCTAGGTCTACTTCACCCCACGTTGCGCCTAGCACTTCACTGGTGCGGCAGGCGGTGAGAATCGTCATTTGCATAGCCTTGAACGTCACCTTGTCCAATTTTTTCAGCTTGACCATGAAGGAGGGCAGTTCAGACCAGGGCAGGGCGGCGTGATGCTTTACGGCTTGAACCTTCTCACGCTTGGGCAACAGCTTGTCCAGGTGCCCGCGCCAACGTGCTGGGTTCTCGCCTTCGCGTAGGCGTCGGGCTTTGGCTGCATCCAATACCAGTTCAATGCGATTGCGAACCCGGCTTGCCGTCTCTGGCTTGCCGGTCCAAATCGGTTGCAGGACCTTCAATACATGTTCGGTAGTTATGTCACCCGGCGACAGCTTGCCAATGAAGGGTGATGCATACGTGTTCAGCGTGTTTTTCCATTGCTGGGCATGCTTGGCGTTCTTCCAGCCGGGGCGGTGGGCTGCAATGTAATCAGCTGCCACACTATCAAAGGTAATCTTCTTGGCAGCCTCGGTGATGGCGGCAGCCTCTTTAGCTGCTCGCTCGGCGTTCGCGGCGTCGATGGGATCAATGCCGGCGCTGATCTGGCGGCGTGCATCTTCTGCGTCGTTGCGAGCGTTCTCCAGGGAGCGGGCGGGATATTTGCCTAGCCCCATCTCCCGGCGTTTGCCATTGAGCTGGTAGCGGAACACCCACGACTTGCGGCCAGTCTTGCTAATAACCAAGCGCAAGCCGTTGCCGTCCTCGTAGGTTCCCGGCTTGGCTAGGTTCTCCACCTGCTTGGATTTGAGCTTGTATCCAGTCCTGTCCGCCATACTGATCCCCCACTATTATGGCTGATCCCCCATTTGATCCCCCACTGAATTAATGGAAGGCAACAATGGGCTTTGATGCTTGTTGGACAGATACTAGGCTGTAATGCCTGGTATTGCTAGCTTAATGGGTAGTTTATGGTTCGCTTAATAGTTTTTTGTAGAAGCCTATAGATCGACATTGGTAGGACTGACTCTCCGCCATATTTATGCCTCAAGGCCCCGTTATTCGGGGCTTTGTTGTTTCTGGGGCTTTCTGTTCCCACGATTCCATAATTCGTGAGCAGTATGTTGCTCACCATCCTCTGCTATTCCGGGGGGCTTGGTGTCGGCGTTTCGGGCTTTACCTTGCGACGGGATGAAGCACAGCTGACCGTCGGGAAGATAGGTCACAGCACCGCCGCCAGTTGGGTTCGTTTTCTTGAATAGGCCGAGTTTCCATCGCAGATCAAAAATGAGCCCATGGGGAAATGCTCGGAGCCTGGCGAGATAGGAGCTGTTCATTTGCTGACCTAGTAATTGGGATCAGATGAAAATTAATTCTTCTGACCCTTTGCTGGTTCATATGATTTTCTTATTCTTATTAACTGCCTGCTCGTTAGAAGTGTTCGCCTGCCCCCTTTTTCTCGAGGCCGATGCAGTGGATTGGCACTTCAAGTGCTGCATCCCGCATCAGGTTGCCAGTTGCTGGTCTTTAATGTGACGACCTATCCAGCTATCCCATTGAGCCGCTTGTCTGCCTGGTATGAAGCCAATCTGAGACGTTCATTGCGCGTAAGCATGTATTTCATCAAGCTGTGTGAGAGTGCATAAGTCTCGATATGAATGCCATCCGGGCGACCCACCACGCGAACCAATCCTTTAGTCAGCAGTTTTTCAAACTGCGTGTATAGCATTTCTACTCCAGATGATTTTTCAAGTGCTCTTATGCGAGACTCTATTGAATCCATTGTGTGAAGACACCTCCGTACATTGCTTTTGTTTCGGTTCGTTCTTTGGTCAGGCATATGTATGGGAAGTTCATATTAAAGCTTATAGGAATCAGATACCTGAAGCATTCAAATAAGGATGTAAAAAAAAGCTTCAGAAATATCCTGGTATTCAGGGCAGCCGTTAGCGACTTGGACTTGAGGGTCAAATGAGCATTCGAGTGCTGCTGCCTATTTACTGAAGTTCCAGCATGGACTTCCCCCCGAAACGCATGACACACCCCAGGCTCAATTGGAGGCCCTTTCAAAGGCCTCGGAGTTCTGGACGCAGGGGCTTTGCTTTTTTCTGCAACGCCTGTATCCGGCGCTTTTCCCGATAATGCTTCGAGCATTAAACCGGAGCGCGTCCCTAGTGCTTGAGCAAATCAAGATATCTCTATCAATGTCTCTGAATGAGCCGATTACAATTTATGCTCGGCCAGGGGCTGTGTTTCATAAGCGGCATGAATGTTCATTCATTTTATGGTATTTGCCATCTCCCGTTTGAATATTCTTGTCCTGAACTGTCTCATCGCCTTGAATAGATTGGATCTCCTGTTCCGTAGATCTCAAAATTATTGCGAAAAATCCCTATCGAGATTTGCTTCTCCAAAGCCTGTTTGCAGGCCAGTTGTGCGCGAAAGGGAAGGCTGGATAATTCTCATTGGCGCGCATGGTGTATCCAGTTGACCAATCGTCCAAATAATATTATGTCTCATATACGAAACCTTATTGAATTTTGATCAGGCCGCCCGAGAGTAGCTTTTCATTCTGGTAATCGACAATTACGAGACCTAACCTCTGGCCGTGGAGCGCATCGCCCGTTTTGATGAAAGGGCCGGCGCGCAACTCGTCGTCCGGCGTGTTTGTCCTTCGGTGAACGGCGCAATGGAATCCTACGCAGGATTTCCAACCAGCTCCGATGCGGCGACAAGCAGGACTCCATTACAAGAACAATCGGAGATCGGCATGCAACCTTTTTACTTGAAAAAGCCCCTGCGCAAAGCGGTTTTGGCAGCTTCCCTGGCCCCTTTTTTATTCTCCTTAAGTGGGTGTCTTGGCGGATCAAGCTCTGGTGGCAACGGCGCGTTATCGGGAACCTTTGTCGATAGCGCGGTGGCAGGCCTGGATTATCAGGCCGGCAATAGCGCTGGGCAGACCAATGCAAGTGGCCAATTTACGTATACAGCTGGCCAGACGGTCAACTTTGCCATTGGCGATCTGGAGCTGGGCTCCGCCCTTGGCGCTGCGGTGTTGACTCCATTGGGCATAGTGGACGGTGCGCAGGGCGCGGACGATCAGCGGGTAAGCAATATGCTGGTACTGCTACAGTCGCTGGATGCCGATGGTAATCTCAATAACGGAATTCAAATCACTCAAGCTATTCGCGAGGAGGTGTCGCTCAACGCGGGTAGTCTTCTGCTTGATCAGTCACCGGCTGATTTCCGCGCCAGTCTGGCCACGCTTGTTGCGACACTGGAGGGGGAGGGCGCGTTCAGCGACACGGATCCACGGGCGCGAAGCCTGGTCAGTGCGGCAGATGCCCAAGAGCATTTCCAGCGTGCCACCAGCCCGCGGTTGGTAGTCAAAACCACAGCGGGCGATCTGAGTGGCTTTGAGGCGGATGCCAATACCTGGCAATTCCTTGGGGTCCCTTATGCCAAACCGCCGCTGGGCGATCTACGTTGGAAAGCGCCTGAGCAACCGGCTGCCTGGGAAGGTGTGCGAGATGCAGTGGCGTGGAGCGATCAGGCTGCGCAGAATCCAGGTTTGCAGCGCTTCGGTGAGGGTGGGATGAGTGAAGATTCGCTGTATCTCAACATTACTGCACCCAAGGAAGCCGAATCCCTACCGGTCATGGTCTGGTTTCACGGTGGTGGTTTTACCTCTCTAACCAGCAACACTACACCATTCAACAACCCCAAGGCCGTGGCCAGCAAGGGTGTGGTGCAGGTGTCGGTCAACCATCGTCTGGGGCCGTTTGGCTATATTGCCCACCCGCAGCTCAGTGTCGAGAGCGGGTACCAGGGTTCCGGCAACTATGGGCAGATGGATCTGATCATGGCGCTGGAATGGGTGCGGGACAATATCGAGGAATTCGGTGGGGATCCGGCTAACGTCACCATCTTCGGGGAGTCCGGTGGTGGCCGCAAGGTACTGTCGCTGATGGCCTCACCAGAGGCGAAAGGTCTGTTTCACAAGGCGATCAGTCAGAGCGGCACGCTGTATCCCGATACGCGTAGTCTGGCAGCTGCGGAAGCAATCGGTAGTGATTTGCAGAGTAACCTGAACGCTGCTTCCCTGGAGGAGATGCGTGAGCGGAGCTGGTTGCAGGTGGTATCTGCGGCGGCCACATTGATTCCCTATACCAATGTCGACAACTTCTACTTGCCCACAACTGAACGCGTCAGTTTCGAAACGGAGACCGATAACGACGTGCCCTTCATGTTTGTGGTCAATACCAACGACACCATCGATCCCATCAATACGGTGAAGGACGTGTTCCCCTGGATGGCTCCTCTGAAGGATGCGCCCACGTACGCGACTTTGTTCAGTCATCAACCGTCCGGCTGGAAAGAGCGTGGTGTACAGGCCTACCACGGTGCCGAGCTGGCCTACATGTTCAATATGCCCACCAGCGTCATCACTCACTACCTGCTTGGGCTGGTGATAGATCCGGCTACGGGCCGGTCGCTGGTGATCGGTGATTTGAATGGCAACGGTGTATCCGGCTCTGCCGGCGATGCGGCCGATGTGTTTGCTTCAGCCGGTTTTGATGCCACCGATGACCAGGTCATCGACCGCATGCTGACCATCTGGACCAACTTCGCCAAGACCGGCAACCCAAGCATCTCAGGCGAGCTTGAATATCCCGAATATGACGCGCAAATCCAGCAATACGTGGAGCTGAGCGATATTGCCGAAGTGAAGTCGGGTATTGCCAATGAGTTTGCCGACTGATGGCTACAACAACAAAAACCTGCAAGGGAGAAAGTCATGATCAATTCAGGTAAGTCTATATTTGTACCCCGTGGCGTGTGGTGGTGCGTGGCGCTAGCGCCGCTACTATCGCTGGGCGGATGTTTAGGTGGCGGCGGCTCTGGCAGCAATGCGCTGAGCGGTACCTTCGTCGATAGCCCGGTGGCGGGTCTTGATTACCAGGGGCCCAACAGCGGGTCCGCTCGGACCGACGCCGCAGGCAAGTTCAGTTACTTTCCCGGCGAAACGCTGAGTTTCGCCATTGGCGATCTGGCGTTGGGCCAGGCCGCTGGTTCGGCGCAGTTGACGCCGTTGAGTATTGTTACGGGGGCGGCAAATGCACAGGATTCGCGTGTGAGCAACATGCTCGTGCTGCTCCAGAGTCTGGACGCTGACGGAGACCTGAACAACGGCATCCAGATCACCCAGCAGATCCGCGACGAGGTTTCCTTCAATGCAAATGTTCTGGATCTAGGTCAGTCTGCTGCTGATTTCCGTACCCAACTGACTACCGTGCTGTCCACGCTTGAAACAGCTGGCGCCTTCAGCGACACCGACCCCCGGGCGCGCACGGCGATCAGTACGGCCGATGCCTTGGCGCATTTTGGCCGTTCAACCAGCGAGCGGGTGGTGGTCACTACCAATTCGGGCGACGTCAGAGGCTTTGCTGCGACCGACGATACCTGGCAGTTTCTAGGTGTTCCTTATGCGAAACCACCGCTAGGGGAGCTGCGCTGGACGCCCCCGCAACCGTTGGAGTCCTGGGATGGTGTACGGGAGGCCGTTTCCTGGGCGGACCAATCTGCACAGGATACCGCCCTGGAGAGTGTTAATGAGGGTGGCATGAGTGAAGACTCTCTCTATCTGAATATCACTGCTCCCAAGGATGCCGAGAATCTGCCCGTAATGGTCTGGTTCCACGGCGGTTCCTTTGCGATTCTGTCGGCCAACTCGGCCCAGTACAACAATCCGAACGGTTTGACCGAAAAGGGTGTTGTACTGGTCACCGTCAATCATCGCCTGGGTCCCTTCGGTTATATCGCCCATCCATTGCTGACAGCGGAAAGCGGTTATGGCGGCTCTGGCAATTACGGGCAGATGGATCTGGTGATGGCGCTTGAGTGGGTACGGGACAATATTGAAGCCTTTGGCGGCAATGCGGGTAACGTGACGATCTTTGGGCAGTCTGGCGGAGGCGGCAAGGTCTACTCATTGATGAATTCTCCGCAGGCTACCGGCCTGTTTCACAAGGCAATAGTGCAGAGCGGTTTTGCTCCGTTGGATACCACCAGTGGCCCGGAAGTGTCCCTGGCCGAGTCAGAAGCCATAGGCTCTGCATTGTTTGAACGTGCGGGTATAACTACTCTGGAGCAGGCGCGGGCATTACCCTGGAACGAACTGGTGAAGGCGGATCAGGACAACAATATTCCTCGTCAGACCTACCGCCCCAACTCGGATAACTACTACCAGCCGAATACCTACTACCAGAATGTGGTGAACGGTATGCCCAGCGATGTGCCGCTGATGGCGGGTGTCACCTCGGGTGACTACACAACGTTGCGCGCGGCTCTGCCAATATGGCTGGCGCAGCGGTCGGCGCAATATCAGTCCGAGCAGTTCATCTACAAGTTCAGCCGCGTACCGCCGGGCTGGACGGAGCTGGGGTTGGCGAGCTGCCATGGTTGCGAACTACCGTACCTGTTCAACTATCCGGCGGCCATGGTGCAGAATTACCTGCTTGGGCTGGTCTTGACACCCGAGGGCACGCGGCCGGCCATTGGTGACCTCAATGGCAACGGGGTGACGGGTGCGCAAGGTGATCCGGCGGACGTATTCGCCTCCATGCGCTATGGGCCGACCGATATAGCCATTGCTGACAAGACCATGACAATGTGGACCAACTTTGCCAAAACCGGTGATCCCAGTACCAATAGCCTGCTGTGGCCAGCCTACACATTGAATAACGACACCTTTGTGGAAATTGGACCAGGAAGTGATATTACGGTTGAAACCGGGCTGGCTGAATCGATCCAGTAAGCCTGACGCTAGTGTTTGCACAGTTGCTTCAGGCGTGCACTAGCGTGAAGTAAACCGCCCCGGCCATGGACTGATTCTGTGCCCGGGGCTTTTTTTGTTCGGCTTTAGCTGCAAGCAAGAATATGGGCTTGTGGCAGGCTTGGCTTTGCTGGCAGATTCGCTTGGATCGCGTCCCCTGCATCCGTGGGGATGAACCCCAAGCGACAAAGCTTAGTTCATGACGATTAAGTGCCACAGACACTGCTCCCGTCATATTTCTGCCTCAATTCTGTCGCCAAACATCCGCACAAGCTTCATTAAGCAAAAGTCTTTCTGTCATCTGTGATTCCCATTATGTCCAGGTTGATTCTAATAACCCGATGAGGAAGTCCGGATGTCTACAGTAATGCACAATGACCTGACCATTATTGATAACGGCGAGGGCGATGAGCCGGTTCGCGAAAGATCAACTGCGCCTCTGTTTGCCAGCGTCCTCGAAGCCCGGTTGGACCGTCGTCAGTTGCTAAAAGGCAGTGCCGGAGCCGCGGCCATAGGTTTTATGGGGCTGGGTCTGGCGGGCTGCAATAGCGGTTCTGATAGCGATGATAATGATGGTACACCGCCGCCTGCTGCGGCGCTGCTCGGCTTTTCTGCTGTCCCTGTCAACAGTCTGGACGTGATCACTGTGCCTGAAGGGTATAGCCATCAGGTTCTGATTCCCTGGGGCACTCCTATCACAGGTGATTTCCCGACCTTTTCAGTCAATAGTACGGGGGCGGACCAGGCGTCGCAGGTAGGCTCGCACCATGACGGTATGCACTTCTTTCCGATCAACGACAGTTCGGTAGACGGCCTCTTGGTCTTGAATCATGAGTACATCGAACCGCGCCTTATGCACGCGCGCGCGCAGGGCGTCGCACTGAGCGGTGGTGCTGTTCCGCCGCTAGTGGCAGGCAAAAGACCTGCAGATGAAGTGCTCAAGGAAATGAATGCGCACGGTGTGTCGATCGTTCGCGTCGTTCAGGGGGCTAATAAGGAATGGCAGGTGCAGCCGGACGCACTCAATCGCCGTATCACTGCCCTGACCCCCATGGCTATTCAAGGGCCGGTTCGCGGCACCGATTTCGTCAAGACCAAATACAGCCCGAATGGCACCATGACGCGTGGTACGCTGAACAACTGCGGTAACGGCTACACCCCATGGGGCACTTACATGGCAGCCGAAGAAAACTGGGCGGGTTATTTCTCCAACAGTGGAGACAATCCCCGCGAACATGCCGCTTATGGTATCCCTACCGGTAGCAATGGACGTTACGGTTGGGAGTCGGCTGACTCGGGTGCGGATGAGTACATTCGCTTTGATGCCAGCATCAAAGGTGCCTCCGCGATTGAGGACTACCGCAATGAGCCCGTGTGCTTTGGCTGGATGGTTGAGATCGACCCATTCGACCCCGACAGCACGCCCGTCAAACGCACTGCAATGGGCCGCTTCGGCCACGAGGGCGTGGTTTTCGCGCCGGCGGTAGAAGGGCGGCCAGTGGTCTGTTACTCCGGTGACGACTCTCAGTTTGAATACATCTACAAGTTCGTCTCCGCCACCAATTACAATTCGGCGACCGCTTCGGGCAGCCTGCTTGATACCGGCACACTCTACGTTGCCAAGTTCAATGCAGATGGCACCGGTGAATGGCTGCCGTTGGTCTTCGGCCAGAATGGTCTGACGCCCGCTAACAGCTTCACCAGCCAGGCTGATGTGCTGGTAAATACCCGTACAGCTGCCGATTTGCTCGGAGCTACCCCGATGGATCGTCCGGAGTGGGGTGCAGTCGACCCGGCCAATGGCGATGTGTATTTCACGCTGACCAATAACAGCCGCCGTACTGCTGCTCAGACCGATGAAGCCAACCCGCGTGCAGGCAACCCGCACGGCCACATTATCCGCTGGGCGGAAACCGGTGGTGACCACGCTGCAACGACTTTTGACTGGGATATCTTCCTATTCGCGGGTACCAGTGGGGAATTTGGTTCCGCTCCCAGTGTTGGCCAGGATCCGAAGGGCGAGCAATTGACAGCCGACAACATCTTGAGCTCGCCAGATGGCATGTGGATAGATCCTGACAGCCGTGTATGGATTCAGATGGACAGTGGTGCGACTGATCCCTTTGGTAATTGCGCGATGCTGACCGCTGATCCAAAGACTGGGGATATGAAGCGCTTCCTGGTCGGCCCTCTGGGACAGGAGATCACAGGTATCACCATGACTCCAGACCAGAGGACCATGTTCATCAACGTTCAGCACCCGGGTGATGGTACTTCGCCGGCAGATTTTGCGGCGGGCAACTATGAAAGCACCTGGCCTGACAACAGTCCTGGCTTGTTCCCGCCCCGTTCCTCCACAGTTGTTGTCTGGAAGGATGATGGCGGAATTATCGGTAGCTGATAGCGCTGCCGGCAGCTTAGGGACGAGCTGCCGGCAATTTTGCTGCGACGCCCAATCGTGCGTCGTCTTTATTTCTGGAGTAATAGTCATGGGTATAGGTGGAGTAAGTATCGGCTCGCTGCTGATTGTTCTGGTGATAGTGATGTTGCTGTTCGGCACGAAGCGGTTGCGCAGTATCGGTGGTGACCTGGGTGGCGCCTTGAGTGGATTCAAGAAAGCCGTCAGGGATGGCGAAGAATCCCGTGACGCCCTGGCAATTGATGTTGAGACGGATCTGCAGCACAGCCGGACTCATCAGAATGATAAAGCCGTTTCCTGAATGGGGTGCCAGACATGTTTGATAACGGGCTCAGCGAATGGGTATTGGTGCTGGTAGTGGCACTGCTGGTGCTCGGGCCGCAAAAGGCGCTGGTGATCATCAATATGGCTGGTTTGATGCTGGGCAAGGCGAGAGCCGCCATGGCCCAGGTGCAGGAACAGGTCACCAGTCAATTGCCTCGGGAGGAGCTGGAGGTGGTTCAGGAGGCAGTTCAGGAGTTGCGTCTCAGTAACGTCAAACCGAGGGTCAAGGAAACGCTGGGGCTTGAAAAAAAAAGGGCTGACACAGTGTGTGCCAGCCCTTCATTAGCTCCAAACAACAATTCCCTTAGGGAGCACAGGCTCCAATCAGCGGAGAAATCGCAGCCCGCGTAGCGGTTTGTGGCGCTCCATCAACCGTAAACTGACAGCCAAACTGTGGGTCTGCCACTGTTGCCGGAGTCATGAAGTCATCGCCGGCTGGTTTAATGTTGTTCTGTTCCCATTCCAGCATCGCGTCCAATGATTGCTCAAACTCGGCAAACGAGAAGTCGCAGTGTCCGGGAGCACGCACTGCTCTTTGAACAAGCTGACCACCGAAGCCATTCTGGTTCATGCGTTCGTTGTAAATCTGCTCCATCTTGATAGGAACGAACAGGTCGCCCAGGGTGTGCACGGTGACTACGGGAATAGCCTTGTACAGATTACCGTTTACCTTGGGTATGAAGCGCAGGCCGTCATCGCGCAGAGCGTTGGCGTTGGCGTCAGGTGTGATCTGGTAAATAGTGTTGTTGAAGCCTTGTTCTGTAGGGGTTAAAGGCTGACCAGGCGTGCTTTGGAAGCGGTAAGTAACATCACGGGTATCGACTACGTTACGGTTGAGAATTCCCGTTACGGTGCCGTCTGCTCCAGCGAATCCCTGTAACAGATCCTGGAAGCCGCCGAATGCAACGGCGTAAACAGGACGTGGTCCGCCGCTCAGGTTCTGCAGGGTAGCGTAGAACGGCAGGCCGGCTGCGGTAAGACCGTTTGCGTTCTTGTTGGTCGCGTAATTTGTCCACAGGGCTGTTTGCGCTGCGGTAAGCTTCGCCGGTACATCTGTGATTGGGTAGCTGTTGGCCGGCACGCCACCAAATTCGAACAACGACAGGCTGTACGCGCCGAAGTAGTTGAACAGTTCGGTGTCGCCCAGAACCCCGCACATTGGCGCAGCGCCGTCATAGGGGACAAAGTTGTTGGCGGTTTGCTGAGTTTCCAGTTCGACAGCGGCGGCTGTTACGTGACCACCCATGGACACGCCGGTAATGTAGCGTTTGGTCGGGGCGGCCAGCGGACGGCCATTGTTTGCGGCGATATCATTGAACGCCAAGGCCAGCTTGTTGGTATCCTCAACGCCAGCAAGAACGTCGTAAAAGGTGGTGCTGTAGGAGGAGGCTGCCCAGGCATATCCGTTATCAATCAGGTACTGACGCATCGGTGGGCTATCAACCGTAAGGGCAGATCCTTCTCCGCGGAAACCGTGGGCGTACATCACCAGCATCCCATTCCAGTTCTCCGGAACTTCCACACGATAACCGGCATTGTCGATTACGCCAGTCCAGCGGCTTGTATTGTCATAGGCAGGAACACCGGCTGCGAGCGAACCAAAGGCCAACTGGGCTTGATCAACTTCAAAAAAACCGTCAGTAACGCGTTGTTGCTGAGGTGTAGGACCTTCGATGTTGCTACTGCTGCCACCGCTGCCACCCAGGCAGCCTGAGAGCGCGACTGCACTGATAACCATGCCCAGATAGGCGGTTTTCTTCATCATATTCATTGTTTTTGTTCTCCTGACAGGCAAGGCCAAAAAATTGTTTTTGTAGTGTCATACTCGAGTACTGGCATTGCGGATTAGAGTAAAGCGTCAAACCCCCGTAGTAGCAAGCGCCAGATGAGGTCGTTGGTCTGGTTTTGGGTACATGCATGGCGCTTCATTACTAGCGCTGATCATTGTTTCGGGCGAATAACCCATAAGGGTGATTGTGTTGGTTAATAAATGGTGTATTAAGGCCATTATTTCAGCATCAGTCGGTCCAATCCCGGTTTTAACCCGTTCAGGGGGGTTGTCGGCGGATGGCAATTTCGTGACAATCCAGATGTCTGTTCCGCTTGTTTCAGACTCATAACAATAAAATTGCAAAGAAAGGTCGGTATAGTCAGATACCGCCTGGGCAGCTGACCAAGCCCATTGTCTTTGCCTGGAGAACGCATGCCCCTGGACGCCCGATTCCCCCTGGATTCTTCCCTGCGACTGCTTGTGATCGTGCTGGTTGCCATCACCGCCATATTGTTGGGGCGTTTGACCTGGACTGTGGTTGAGCCGCAGAGCGTTCTTCCCTCTCCAGCGCCAAGTCCACTGACTATAAGCGATGGGTCCGCCGGCGGTGCACGGGGAGGGTTTGCCGAAGTCGCTGGACTATCAGTCTTCGGAAGCGCAGCCGGCAAGCAGCGTAACGCTGCGCTGAATGCGCCTGATACTTCCTTGAGCTGGATCCTCAAGGGGGTGCTTACTGACCCTGATCCAGAGCGAAGCACTGCTATTCTGGCCCCCCAGGGCCAAGCTGAAAAAGCCTATCGGGTGGGTGCAAGCCTGCCTGGTAACGTCCGGCTCGAGCAGGTACTGGCTGATCGCGTGATTCTCGCCCGTGACGGCAAACTTGAAACGTTGCGGCTGCAACGTGCCTCCCTTGCATCATCCAAAGCCCCAGCCCGCCGGGCAGCAGCGCTGCCTCAGGTCGATCCGAACCTCACCATTGCGGCTGATGGCGGCGTGGCGCGCATTGACCGCGAGGAATGGATGAACAATCCCCAGCGGTTCATGGAGGTGGTTAGCGCAACACCGGTTCTGATCGATGGGGCGATGTACGGGCTTGAAGTCAGTCCGGCGCGCAACGCGCGAGAATTCGAAGCTGCAGGTCTGCAGTCGGGTGATGTGGTCACTGCCGTGGAAGGCACCCCCGTCGCCGAAATCAACGATTACCGTGACATCCTGCAGACACTGACCGGTAATACCGTCAGCCTGTCGCTTGATCGCAACGGTGAGCCCATGACCATTACAATAACGATGGATTGAGACACGATGCTGATGCTGTCCCGTTTTGCCCGCCGTGCGGTGCCGCTGGCGCTGGGTTTGAGTCTTATTAGCGCAGGCTTGCAGGCTCAGACGCCCGATTTCGCCGGAGACCCGAACGAAGAATTGGTGCTCAATCTGCGTGATGCCGAGATAAATGGCCTGATTGAAATAGTCAGTCAGGAAACCGGCATCAACTTCATTGTTGACCCGCGTGTGCGCGGCCAGGTCAATGTTGTGTCCGGCCAACCGGTCAAGCGCGGTGAGCTTTACAACCTGTTCCTTGGCGTACTGAAAACCTATGGTTTCGCGGCAGTAACCGGTGCTGATGGCGTGGTGAGGATTCTGCCCGAGGTTCAGGCCAAGGAAAACGAAGTGTCCAATCTGCAGGCCGACAGTCTTGGCGACGAGATAATCACCCATGTGATCAGCGTCAAGCATATCAATGCAGGCCAACTGGTGCGCATCTTGCGGCCCCTTGTCCCCAAGGGTGGTCATCTGGCTGCAGCCGCTGAATCAAACAGCCTGGTCATCGCTGATACGGCTGCCAATGTGCGTCGTATCCAGGCTTTGATAGAGCGGATCGACCTAGAGTCGATGGAAGACTTCGAAATTGTAGCGCTCGAACATGCCTCGGCAAGCGATGTCGTGCGGGTGCTGCAGACGCTTGATGCGCCCACACCTGGTGAAGACTTCACCAAGCGCCCTGGCATCATTGCCGACCAGCGCACCAATACCGTGATCTTGCGTGGTGACCCGCAAAGCCGGGCATCGCTGCGCGATATTATCGAGCGTCTGGACATGCCAGCCGAAGACGGTGCAACCCAGGTTCACTATTTGCGTTACGCCAAGGCTGAACAGGTCGCCGAGGTGCTTAGGGGGATTGTTGAGGGGCGGGTAGTTCCGGGGGCTGGCGCGGCGTCAGGTATTCAGTCGAGCGACGGCAGTGGGATGTCCGGCAGCAATACAAGTAGTCAGCAATCGAATATTCGGGTTGAGGCCCATGAAAGCACCAATTCCGTGGTGATTTATGGTCCTGCAGAGCTTTCCCGTGAAATGGCCTCTATCATCCGCCAGCTCGACATCCGCCGCGCTCAGGTACTGGTCGAAGCGGTGATCGCCGAGGTGTCTTATGACCGCGCCAAGGAGCTGGGTGTGCAATGGGGTATCGGCAGTGAGAACGGCGGTGTGGGTATCATCAATTTCAACCGCGGTGCCAGCGGCAGCATCGTCAACCTGGCTGCTAGCGGTAACGCCTTTCTCAATGGCGATGTTACTGCCCCACCGTCCATAGGCGACGGACTGAGCCTTGGAGGCTTTGGAAGCATTGGTAGCACCCAGATTGCATTGCTGGTCAGTGCGCTGCAAGGCGACAGTTCGAGCAATATTCTTTCTACTCCCAGCCTGATGACACTGGACAACGAGGAGGCCGAGATCGTGGTCGGTCAGAACGTGCCTTTTATCGTCGGACGCTCCATCGAGGAGTCAGGACAGGCCTTCGATACGATTGAGCGACAGGATGTCGGTATCAAGTTGCGGATCAAACCTCAGATCAACGAAGGTAGCGCGGTAAGGCTGGAGATTGAACAGGAGGTGTCGCAGATTGCCTCGGGCGCAACGGGCGCCGCGGATATCATCACCAACAAGCGCAGTATCAAGACCCACGTCATGGTTGATGATAATCAACTGATTGTGCTCGGTGGTCTGATTGATGACCAGCTGGTTGAAACCGCCGACAAGGTTCCAGGCTTGGGTGATATTCCATACCTGGGTCAGCTTTTCCGTTATGAAACCGCACGTACTGAAAAGCGCAATCTGATGGTTTTCCTGCGCCCCGTGATTATTCGTGATGCAGCTACGGCGGCGGATCTGACGCAGTCGAAATATACCTACATTCGCGATCGTCAGGTGGATGCCCAGAGCCGGGGTGACACCTTGCTCCCTGAGTCGCGCCCGATTCTGCCTGACTGGAATTACCTGCTCAGCCTGCCGCCGCCTTTCGAGAATGCGATGACCGGTGCAGCTGCTGCGCCCGGCGTAATGAGTATCCCCACACCACCCGCCAGCCAATAGGGATGTAGCGATGAGCGATACCGATATTGCTGCCGCGCTTCCGGCTGAGCCGGGGCCCCAGGCGGAGACGGGCTACCGCTTTGCCCGGCGCTTTGGTGTGCTGCCGGGGAACGTAAAGGACGGCCAGCTGGATGTATACGTGCGGGCCGACTGTGACCCCCAGGCGCTGCTGGAGTTGCGGCGCCGGGTAGGGCATCCGCTCAAACCACAGGTCCTGGACGACGACTCCTTTGCCAGCCGATTGCGTGATCGCTACGAGCGTTCGGCGAACGATGCGATGCAGTTTGTTGAAGGTTTGAGCGAAGACGCCGATCTCATGTCGGTGGCTCAGTCGCTGTCCGAGCCTGAGGACTTGCTTGAATCCCAGGATGAGGCGCCGATCATTCGCCTGATCAACGCCCTGTTGTCCGAAGCAGTCAAGGAAAACGCGTCCGACATTCATATCGAGCCCTTTGAAAATCGCCTATCGATTCGTCTGCGCGTGGATGGCGTATTGCGCGAGATTCTCGAGCCGCCCCGTGCGCTGGCGCCGGTGATCGTGTCGCGTATCAAGGTCATGGCCAAGCTGGATATTGCCGAGAAGCGTCTACCACAGGATGGTCGCATCGGTTTGCGTCTGGTCGGCAGGGCCGTCGATGTTCGGGTGTCCACACTGCCCTCCGGTCATGGCGAGCGAGTCGTGTTGCGTCTGCTGGACAAGCAGGCCGGTCGCCTGGAGTTACGCCAATTGGGCATGGGCGCTGACCATTACGCGGCCATGGAGCGCATTATTGCTCGGCCGCACGGTATCGTCCTGGTTACCGGGCCAACCGGTTCGGGCAAGACTACAACCTTGTATTCGGCGTTGATGCAGCTCAATGACCGCAGCAAGAATATCCTCACCGTTGAGGATCCAATTGAGTACTACCTGGATGGCATCGGCCAGACTCAGATCAATACCAAGGTCGACATGACCTTCGCACGTGGTCTACGTGCCATTTTGCGTCAGGATCCGGATGTGGTGATGGTCGGTGAAATACGTGATGTGGAAACCGTACAGATTGCGATCCAGGCCAGTCTTACCGGCCACCTGGTATTTTCGACCTTGCACACCAATACCGCTGCCGGCGCAATCACTCGTCTGCGGGACATGGGCGTCGAGCCGTTTCTGCTTTCCTCAACCCTCAATGGTGTGCTCGCGCAGCGTCTGGTACGTACGCTGTGCACCAGCTGCCGCAGCGCGCATCAGGCCTCTGCCAGTGAATGTCGATTGATGGGCATTGAAGAAAGCGCAGCCCCTGAGCTGTATAGCGCGGTGGGTTGTGATGAGTGCAATAACAACGGTTACCGCGGCAGGACCGGTATCTATGAGTTGATCGAGGTGGATGAGACCCTGCGCGGCCTTATTCACGATGGTGCCAGTGAGCAAGCAATGATTCGGCACGCGCGTCTGGCCCAATCTGGCATACGCCAGGACGGCCTGCGCCGAGTGCTTGCCGGTCAGACTACGCTTGAAGAAGTCCTCCGCGTCACCCGGGAGGATTGATCATGCCTGCTTTTGATTATGTAGCAGTAGATCCGGCGGGACGCACGCGCAAAGGCGTGGAGGAGGGGGATTCCTCGCGCCAGGTGCGCAGCAGGCTGCGTGAGCAGGGTCTGATGCCCATGTCGGTCAATCAGGTCGCCGAACGCAAATCGGTCATGCGTACGCCCATGTTCCAGCGCGGCATCAAGCCCCTGGAGCTGGCGCTTGCCACACGCCAGATGGCGACACTCGCTCGCGCGGGTATGCCCATTGAGGAAGTGCTTGGTACCGTGGCGCGGCAGAGTGAAACCCAGCGGGTCAAGTCCACCCTGTCTGCTGTACGTACCCGCGTAATGGAAGGCCTGCCACTGGCCCATGCCTTGGGCGAATTTCCTTCCGTTTTTCCGGCTATCTATCGCACCACACTCTCCGCCGGCGAACAGGCGGGTCGACTGGACCTGGTGCTGGAGCGCCTGGCTGACAACGTTGAAGCGCAGAATGCGATGCGCCAGAAAATCCAGCTGGCCATGTTCTATCCCGCGACTCTGACAGTCATCGCCCTGTTGGTCACCATCGCGTTGCTCACGTATGTGGTGCCCGAAGTGGTTCAGGTCTTTGCGGGCATGAATCAGGAGTTGCCCTGGCTCACCCGAGCACTGATTGCGACGAGTGACGCCTTGCGTAACTGGGGGCTACTCATGCTGGTAGTGCTGGTAGGCGCGATTGCCCTGGTCAAACAACTACTCAAGAAACCGGCAGCGCGATATCGATGGGATGCGTGGCTGCTGCGCGTGCCACTTCTAGGCCGCCTGATTCGCGGCTTGAATACGGCCCGCTTTGCGCGCACGTTGAATATTCTGGCCGGTAGCGGCGTGCCGCTGCTGGATGCACTGAACATGAGCGCGAGTGTTGTTACTAACGTCCCCATGCGTGATGCCGTTAGCGACGCAGCCAAGCGGGTGCGTGAAGGCTCTGGAGTAGGTCATGCCCTGGAGCGTAGCGGGTACTTTCCGCCCATGACGCTGAGCCTGATCAAAAGCGGAGAGAGCAGCGGCACGCTGGATCAGATGCTCGACCGGGCCGCGGAAACTCAGGAGCGCGAGCTGGAAGCGCGTATCGCTATTGTGATGGGCGTGTTTGAGCCGCTGCTTATTCTGGCAATGGGAGCGGTCGTGCTGATCATAGTGCTGGCCATCCTGCTGCCGATATTTGAACTCAACCAATTGGTGAACTGATTATGACCATGAGAATGCAACAACCAACAGGAATGCAGCGCGGCTTCACCCTGATAGAAGTGATGGTAGTGGTTGTGATCCTGGGCATCCTGGCTGCCGTTGTGGTGCCGCGAGTCATGGATCGACCGGATCAGGCACGTATTACCAAGGTACAGAGCGACGTCCGTGCGTTGGAGAGTGCGCTTAACCTGTACCGGCTGGACAATTTCAATTATCCCACAACCGAGCAGGGCCTGATCGCTCTTGTTGCGCAGCCCAGTGGCAGCGATGCACCGCGCAACTACCGCTCCGGCGGTTACATCGACCGGTTACAGAAGGACCCGTGGGGCAACGATTATCAGTATCTACGGCCCGGACGCGATGGTCGCGACTATGACCTGTACAGCCTGGGTGCCGATGGCCGCCCCGGTGGTGAAGGTGCCAATGCCGACGTGGGCAACTGGAACGTCGACCAGAACGAGCAACGCTAGTTATGACTCTGTTCGCCATGACCAGCCGTGCCAGAGCCCACAGGGGATTTACCCTGATAGAGCTTTTGGTGGTGTTGGTTCTGGTGGGCATTGTAGCCAGCCTGGCCACCCTGTCGATTGGTGATGGTGCAGAGCGCCAGTTGCGTACTGAGACCCAGCGGCTGGCCGGGGTGCTGAGTCTTGCTCGCGACGAATTATTGATAACCGGTGCGGCAGAACGGGCTCTGGGCTTACGTCCGGAAAGTTACAGTTTTCTTGAATTGGTCATTCTCGACGATTCGACCCGCGAATGGCGCCCCCTTGTGGATCAGCAGTTGGGCATACGGCAATTGGAGCCGGGCGTTATAGAGATGGCGTTCGAAGCAGAAGGCGAGAGGCAGCCTTTGCCCCAGACTGGCGGATGGGAACCCCATGTGCGTCTTGGAAATACGGGTGAAATGACGCCTGGCATCATCACTCTCAAAGTTCCGGGCAAACCGCTGGAGCGACATATCCGTATCGGTATGGAAGGCAGTGTCGAGGTGCTCGATGCGTTCCCGGAATAAAGGTTTCACACTGCTGGAGGTGCTGGTGGCGATGACGATTCTCGCCGTTGCACTCGCTGCCCTGGTCAAGGGCGGGTCCGACCATTCGCGCAATACACTGTATCTGCAAGAGCGCACGCTGGCTCACTGGGCGGGCCAGAATCTACTGGCCGAATATGAAACCGGAATGCGTCCGGTGGCGGAAGGAAATCGCACCGGTGACACCGTGATGGGGCCTTTTCGCTATGGCTACCAGGTTGAGATAAGCGACTACACCCCGCAGGCGCCCATGCCGCTGCCAGCGGTCAAGCGCGTGGATATCCGTTTGTGGTTGCTGGCGCAGGGAGAGGATGACCAGCGCGCCTTTGTCAGTGGGTTTGTATTGCCATGACAAAGTCTCTCGGTAATGCCCAGCGAGGCTTCACGCTATTGGAAATGCTGATTGCCATGGCGGTGTTCGCAATCATGAGTGTGGTGGCCTATGGCGGGCTGCGCGCAGTGTTGTCTGCAGATCAGGTCACGCAGGTCCATGCCCGCAGGCTGGCTGACTTGCAGGTCACTCTCAGTGTACTGGAGCGTGACCTGGCGCAGGTGGTTGCAGTAGCCGTACGCGATGAATTTGGCGATCGCATGCCGCCGTTGCGCCTACGCGCTGGGGGTGATGCGAAACTGTTGGAGTTGGTCAGGGCGGGTGCCGGGGGTGATCAGCGTTTGCGGCGGACGGCCTGGTTGATCACCGATCGGGGGCTGGAACGGCAACTCTGGCCGGGTGTCGACATAGTTGATGCCGAAAGCGCTCGTGTGCAGCCCTTTGGCGAGCTGGTCGCTGAAGATGAGCTGCTGGGTATGGAGAGCGGGTTCGCTCTTGTAGTGCGCACTGAGGCAGGGCTTGAGCGTGTCGACTCCTGGCCGGCCGCAAACGCTGATGCGGCAAGTGTGGAGCTGCCGATGGCAATAGAAATCGTACTGGATCTGCCTGAATACGGAGTCATCCGACGGATGATGGCGGTGGGCATGTGAGATACGCAGCTCGCACAACCATAGCCAGGAGGCAGCAGGGGGTGGCCCTGCTGACCGCGCTGCTGGTAGTGGCACTAGCAGTCACTGCTGCGGTGGCGATGGCTATGCGCAGTCAGGTTGATATCCGACGAACCAGTGCTGTATTCGAACGGGATCAGTCACGGCATATCGCTCAGGGGGGAGAAAACATGGTGATTCAGTTTCTCGAGCGTGTCGAAGGACCCGACGATTTGCCCTGGGATACCTGCCGCTCACCTACCTTGCCGTTCATGGTTGACGAGGTCCGGTTGCAAGCGACGGTAGACAACATGCAGTGTCGTTACAATCTAAACGCCCTTGCCGGCGCAGATGAGACAGAACAGGGTTACTTCGCTCGTCTGGTGGATGAAGTGGGTAACGAGAAAGGGGTAACTATGCCCTCTGGCGCGCAACTGGCGTTGGCTGTAACCGACTGGATGGATCCCGAAACTGACGACCCTTCCTATCGTGCTGCCGACCCGTCGCGTGTTTCCGGCAACCGCGAAATGCAGGTTGCCTCGGAGCTCAACTCGGTATTGGGCATGACCAGCGAAGCGTGGCAGGCCCTTGGTCCCTTTGTTACAGCCTATCCGGGTCAAGCCAGTCCAATAGACCCGGAGCGTAGTCCGGAACTCATGCGAAATATCTTTACCGGGCGGCCTGCCGGTGACCAGGCTCCCTGGTATATGCGACTGGAATTGGTCGCCGAATTCGGCCAGCGGCGGTTCTATCAGTGTTCGCTGATTGATGCTGCCAACGGAAAAGTGGTCCTCAGAGAACAAACGGCCTGCGAGCCCTGACAATAGCGGATCGAATCATGTTGATAGTTTTATTACCCGAAGAACTTCAGGAAGACGACCAGGAAGCTTTGCTAGTGAACTGGTGGCATCTGGAGCGCGAGAGTGGCGTGCGCGAGCATGGCCTCGACAGCCTCCAGACGCTGAAGAGCCGGTTCGCGGGGCAGCGGCTTAGAGCCTTGGCACCGGCTACGTCGGTAAGCCTGTATCGGCTCGACATGCCGGTAAAGCGTGCTGCGTCTGTTCGAGCTGCATTACCCTTCGCGCTGGAAGACCAGGTGAGCCAGGACCTGGAGCTACTGCACTGTGTGCCAGGGCCAAGACGCAGTGACGGACGTCTGGCAGCTGCGGTGGTTGAAACAGACAGAATGGATCACTGGCAGGCGCTGTTTGAGTCCCGTCAGTGGCGCCTTGAGGCGCTCGTCCCGCTACCGGTACTGCATGGCGGTGATACCCCGGAGCAGGGATTGTTGGTGAGGCCCTCACCCTGGCCAAGTGCTGCGCCACAGGCATTGATCACGTCACGCTTCGAGGAGCCAGTACTCATCGAAGTTGGACTGCTGGGGCTTTGGCTGGCGCGCAGATTAAGCTCGTTACCAGAAGATGAGCGCGTAGTGCAGGCTAGCGGTTTCAGTAAGGTCGATCTCGGTCTTGAGCAGAATCAGGATGTAATTTTCACCGAGGTCCCTGCTCAGGTTACTGTGGACAAGGCGCTGGAATATTGCCTGCAACCTAACCCGCCCTTGAATCTGCTCACTGGTCCTTACGCTACCACCATGGCAGCGCCTCCCTGGCGTAAGATGCGGCCGGTCATGGTGGCAGCGGGCGTCCTGCTCGCGGTCCTCCTGGCCCAGTTCAGTCTTGAGTGGTTGACGCTGTCGCGTGAGCGCGACCGCCTCGTTGCAGGTATTGAAGCAGTCTTCGAAAGTAGCCTCCCCAATAGCCGGATGGTTCAACCCGTCACGCAGTTCCGCCAGGTGCTCGAGGGTAATGCACCGGGTAGTTCGGCCAACAGCAGCGGCGAACTTCTGCACGATGCCCTTGCCGTCTTAGCACAGACCGATAGCGCCAGCATAATACAGTTCCGGGCAACGCCTGGAGAGCTTGAGATAGAACTGCAGTTGGCATCCTTTGCCGAGCTGGAAGCCCTGCGGGCAGGCCTGGCCAGTCAGCCTGAGCTACAGGAAACCCTCCAGGGTGCGGACTCCGGAAGTGAAGGCGTTACAGCACGGTTGAAAGTTTCCCGGAGAAAATCATGAATAACTGGTGGGCGGGCCTGGCACCGCGAGAGAGGATCATACTCCTGGCCGGGATGGGCGTTCTTGGCTTGTTGATTATCTGGTTGTTGATCGTTGAGCCGGTAATCAACAAGCGTGCGGACCTGCGCCAGGAAGTCATGCAGCTAACCACAGACCATACATGGATGCAGCAGGCTGCGCTGGAAGTACGTCGGCGTGCGGGCATGCAGAGTAACGGCCAGGCTTCTGCGGGGATTGCCGGGGGCTCAGTGCTTACGTTGATTGAAGTATCCGCCAATGCGTCGGGACTCAAGGAGTCGATGGAGCGTGTACAGCCAGAAGGTGAAGGCGCACGACTATGGTTCGACGCGGTCGCTTTTGACGCGCTGGTTCGCTGGTTGGCCGAGCTGGAGCAGCGCCAGGGACTGCTGGTCAGTCAATTGTCTGTGGGTGCCGGTGCCGAGCCCGGCGTGGTGTCTGCTCGCGTCTTGGTGGAGCCACGATGATACAACGCATAATGAGCGGTAAACGGCTGGCAATACTCGCGCTGGTGCTTTTTCTGGTGAGCCTGATATGGAACCTGCCGGCAAGCTTTGTATGGAGCCACCTCAAGGATCGATTGCCTGCCCAGGTCGAGCTCTATGGTCTCACAGGCACCCTCTGGACGGGCAGGGTCAACAAGATCGAGGCGGATGGAATCGATCAGGGGTCGCTGGCCTGGTCCTGGCGCCCCGCTGGTCTGCTGACTGCGGCTATCGAGCTGGATCTTCTCTGGATGCCGCGCAAGGGGGATGTGAGAGCTACCTTGCAAATCGGTACTGATACTCTGACTCTCGAAGACGTTCGCGGTCGTTTGGATGCAGCAGCCATGGCTTCGGTCAACAAAGCGCCCTTTCTGCTCGAGGGAACCTGGCAGCTCGATGTGCCTGTTTTGGAGCTACAGGATATGGAACACGTAACCCGTGCGCAGGGCCGACTTGTATGGGAGGCCGCGGCAGGTGGTCTTCCCACCGCGCTCCCGCTCGGCAATCTTGTGGCAGACCTCGCCGATAGCGAAGGCTGGCTGCAATTTACGCTATCAGATCAGGGTGGGCCGCTGGGGCTCCAGGGGACGGCGCGTTGGAGACCCGGACAGGCAATGGCGCTGGATACGCGCCTGCAAGCCAGGGCGACTGCAGAAGCCGGCCTGGTAGGCGGTCTGAGCATGCTGGGCAAGCCTGCAGCCGACGGATGGATAAGCTGGCGTGCAAATCTGCAGTGACCAGTGCATCAACCTTTCAAGGAGAATCTCGATGCGTTTGACCCTTATCATGCTAGTGGTGGCAATCGTTACCGGTTGCGCGACCGGTACAGCCCGAAATAGCGCCCCCTCAAAGGAAGTGGTCGACGTCAAGGCCAAACTCAGCATGGGCTCCTGTGATCCGATGTTAGCGGATCAGGTCCTGCCCCTGGACAATCCGGGGCTGGAGCAGGAAGCAGCGTTCCTTTGTCTGCAGAATGGCCAACTGGGCACGGTAGAGCGCCTCCTGGAAGGGTATAAGGACCGACACGCGGATGCGCCTAATCCGGATTATTCAGATTATCTGCTTGCCCTGACCGATTTCGTTCGATTTGAGCTGGCAGAGGGGGACGCAGTTGCCCAATTGACGGCCGGCAGGCGTGCACATGATCGTTTGGTCACCTTTGTACGTGCATACCCTGAATCAGCTTATCGCCCCGAAGTGGCTCCTCGTCTGGAAACACTCCATGAGGGCATGGCTCGAGCTGAATACCGCCTGGCTATAGGGGAGATAGAAAAAGGCAAGCGCGAGTTGGGTGCGTCGCGCTTGCGCTATGTGGCTCGGGAATATCCGCGCAGCGCAGCAGCAGCGGATGCCAAGCGCTGGCTCGAACAACGTTCGACGCCCTGAGTAACGCGATCAGGCAGTTGTGCCCTTATAGGGCACTTTTTTTTGCTGCTCACGGGCAGGTGGGTTGACATTGTACACAATGGCCAGATGATGCTCTAAAGCGACTTACATATTGCGTTGTAAGCCTCTGAATTACTGAGCTCAATCGTAAGTTATTGATTTTAAACAATAAAAAATTGATCAATTTTTAACCATTTTGAGCCGTGTCCATATATTACAAGGCTCTGACAGGGTTTTGAGGAGGCTATCCACATAGTTGTCCACAGATATTGTGGATAGCTTTTCCATTCCCCGGTCATCAAATTCCCTGTGGGATTTCCTCTCCGCCAAGCGCAGAGGTCAAGGCGGGAATAAGCTCGGACAGACTCTTTGCCATAATCGTGAAACTCGCATCGAGTTGGCCAGCCATATCGTCGCCGCCTTGATCGTCGGCCTCATCTGTCAGCAGATCTTCAAACCGAAGTCGTTTGACCGATAGTTTGTCATCCAGGGTAAAGCCGATCTTCTCCTGCCATTGCAAGGCCAGTTGACTCACTTGCTTGCCGACGGTCAGGTGCTGCTGAATTTCGTCGCTTGCCAGGTCCTGGCGTTTGCAGCGAATAATCCCGCCATCTTCCGTAGTGTCGCGCAGTTCGCATTCGTCACCGACCACCAGACCCTCTGGAGCCTGTCCAGTCTTGACCCAGTCAGTCATGCATGCGCCTGGTGCTATCTTCACTGTCATGGGCCGCACAGGCAGGCTACCGGCGCATTCGCGCAGCAGGCTGAGCAGATCCTCTGCGCGCTTGGCGCTGGATGTGTCGACTGCTATCCAGCCTTCCTGCGGTGCGATGCACGCGAGCGTGGTCTGGGTGCGCGTAAACGCACGGGGCAGGAGTGACATGATGATCTCGTCCTTGAGCGTATCGCGCTCTTTTTTGTAGACCTTGCGCGCATCCCTTGCTTCGATTTCGTCCACCTTTTCGGTCAGGCTTTCGCGCACCACGCTTCCAGGCAGAATGCGCTCTTCCTTGCGCAGGGCGATCAACCAATAGCCATCGGCAACTTGCACGAGGTTTTCCGAATGCTTGCCAAAGGGCGTTGTCCAGCCAAGCGTATGGGTCTCCTGGCTCCCGCACGACCGAGCGGGCTTCTGTTCGAGCGCGGCAATCAACTCGGCCTCGTTGAAGGGAATGGTCTGGCTGAAACGATAAAGCAGAAGATTACGAAACCACATGATGCTGTCCTCGCACGTCCGGCGCAAAAGTCAGCAATAGTGCCTGACGCAGGCGCCGGCGGCCAGTCGATCCGGGCGGAGAATTAACATATTGAAAAAGGGGAGAATTTTTTTTAAAAAAGGTATTGCCAGCAAGCGAAAAGCTGCCTAGAATGCGCCCCACTTCGAGAGCAAATGGGTGATTAGCTCAGCTGGGAGAGCATCTGCCTTACAAGCAGAGGGTCGGCGGT
>NZ_CAXBOV010000034.1:0-24908 GCF_963977355.1 uncultured Halopseudomonas sp.
CGACGAGCCCCATGGATGGCTCGTAGCGTGCCGAACACAGGCCCTTGGTCGCCGGCGCCGAACACCAATATCGAACAAACGCATCACCGACCCCACGAACCAAACCCACACAAACAAAAACCGGGGCACAAGGCCCCGGTTTCTGGTCACACCACAACCGTATCAGACACGCTCGAATACGGTGGTGATGCCCTGCCCCAAACCAATACACATGGTCGAGACACCAACGTTACCGCCATTCTGCTTCATCACGTTCAGCAGCGTGCCGGAGATGCGGGCGCCGGAGCAACCGAAGGGGTGACCCAGGGCGATCGCGCCGCCGTGCAGGTTGACCTTGGCTTCCATCTGGTCCAGCAGTTTGAGGTCCTTGAGCACAGGCAGGGCCTGGGCAGCAAAGGCTTCGTTCAGCTCGACAAAATCGACGTTATCCATGGTCATGCCGGCGCGCTTGAGCGCCTTGTGGGTAGCCGGAACCGGACCGTAGCCCATGATCGCCGGATCAACACCAGCAACAGCCATTGAACGGATAACCGCCATCGGCTCAAGACCCAGGGCCTTGGCACGCTCGGCAGACATCACGATCATGCACGAAGCACCGTCAGTGATCTGCGAAGAAGAACCGGCTGTCACGGTACCACCCTTGGGATTGAATGCCGGCTTGAGGGCCGCCAGGCTTTCCAGGGTTGTCTCGGGACGGATGGTCTCGTCTTCAGTGAACACTCGCAGGAAACCGTCAGCATCGTGGCCGTGCATCGGGATGATTTCATCCTTGAAGCCACCGTTGAGGGTTGCCTTGTGCGCCAACTGGTGCGAACGCAGGGCAAATTCGTCCTGTCTTTCGCGGCTGATGCCGTGCATCTTGCCCAGCATTTCTGCGGTAAGACCCATCATGCCGGACGCCTTGGCAGCGTACAGGGACAGGCTCGGGTTCGGATCAACACCGTGCATCATGCTCAGGTGGCCCATGTGCTCAACACCACCAACCACAAACACATCACCGTTACCGGTCTGGATTGCCTGGGCAGCAGTGTGCAGCGCGCTCATGGATGAACCACACAGACGGCTCACGGTTTGCGCTGAGCTGGTGTGGGGGATCGGCGTCAGCAGGGAGATCATACGGGCAACGTTCCAGCCCTGTTCCAGGGTCTGGTTTACGCAGCCCCAGATTACGTCTTCCACTTCTGCGGGATCAATTTTCGGGTTGCGTGCCAACAGACCGGTGATCAGGTCGGCAGACAGGTTCTCGGCACGAACGTTACGGTACATGCCACCCTTGGAACGGCCCATCGGGGTGCGGCCGAAGTCGACAATAACGACGTCTCTCGGATTCAGGCTCATAAATTCACTCTCGCTCTGTGCGTTCCGCGGTTAACCGAAGAATTTTTTGCCGTTCTTGGCCATTTCACGCAACTTTTCAGTCGGTGCATACATGGCGCCAAACTCGGCATATTTATCCGCCATGGCCACAAATTCGGCCACACCCAGGGTGTCGATGTAACGCAGCGCACCACCGCGGAAGGGCGGGAAGCCGATGCCGTAGATCAGACCCATATCAGCGTCTGCAGCACTTTCAACGATGCCATCTTCCAGGCAACGAACAGTTTCCAGACACAGCGGAACCATCATGATTTCAACGATTTCTTCGTCGGTGAACTCACGCTGCTCCAGCACGACCGGCTTGAGCAGTTCGTAGGCCTCTGGATCAACGGTCTTCTTCGGCTTACCCTTCTTGTCCATTTCGTAGGCGTAGAAGCCCTTGCCGGTCTTCTGACCCAGACGATTGGCTTCATACATGACGTCAACGGCAGTCTTGGTCTTGTCGGCCATACGATCCGGATAACCTTCGGCCATCACATCACGACCGTGGTGACCAGTGTCCATGCCGACCACGTCCATCAGATAAGCAGGACCCATTGGCCAGCCGAACTTTTCCATCAGCTTGTCGACACGCTGGAAGTCAGCACCCATGCCGATCAGGCGGGCAAAACCACCGAAATACGGGAATAGGATACGGTTGACCAGGAAGCCGGGGCAGTCGTTGACGACAACCGGGGTCTTGCCCATCTTCTTCGCGTAGGCAACGGTCGTAGCAACCGCCTTCTCACTGGACTTCTCACCGCGGATAACTTCGACCAGCGGCATCATGTGTACCGGGTTGAAGAAGTGCATACCGCAGAAGTTTTCCGGACGCTTGAGCGCCTGGGCCAGGTAGCTGATGGAGATGGTCGAGGTGTTGGAAGCGATGATCGCGTCCTCACGCACGTGACCTTCCACCTCAGCCAGCACAGCGTGCTTGACCTTGGGGTTTTCCACAACAGCTTCAACCACGATATCGACATTGCCGAAATCGCCGTAGGACATGGTCGGGCGGATTGCATTCAGCGCCTTGGCCATCTGATCAGGCTTCAAGCGGCCCTTGGCAACGCGGCTACCCAGCAGCTTGGACGCTTCGTCCAGACCCAGCTGAATGCCTTCCTCGCGGATATCCTTCATCAGGATAGGCGTGCCCTTGACGGCAGACTGGTACGCGATACCGCCACCCATGATGCCTGCACCCAGTACCGCAGCCAGTTTGACGTCAGCAGCTTGCTTGTCGTACTGCTTGGCCTTGGCTTTCAGCGCCTGATCGTTCAGGAACAGTCCAACCAGCGCCTGAGCGACAGATGTCTTGGCCAGCTTGGCAAAACCAGCGGCTTCGATTTCCAGAGCCTTTTCGCGGCCATGGGCAGCGGCTTTCTGGATAGTCTTGATTGCTTCAACCGGCGCCGGGTAGTTTGGACCCGCCTGACCAGCCACGAAACCTTTAGCAGTTTCGAACGCCATCATCTGCTCAATAGTGTTGAGCTTGATCTTTTCCAACTTGGGCTGACGCTTGGCCATGAAGTCCAGCTCACCACTGATGGCGCGCTTGACCAGGTCCAGAGCAGCTGCCTTCAGCTTGTCATCAGCAACCACCGCATCGACAGCACCCATTTTCAGGGCCTTGTCGGCACGGTTTTCGGTACCGCCACAGATCCACTCGATGGCGTTATCCACACCGATCAGGCGCGGAGTACGCACGGTGCCACCGAAGCCCGGGTAGATACCCAGTTTGACTTCAGGCAGGCCGACCTTGGCGCTGGCAGCCATGACACGGTAGTCACAGGCCAGGCACATTTCGAAACCACCGCCCAGCGCCATGCCGTTAATGGCAGCAACAGTGGGGACCTTGAGGTCTTCGACCGCATTGAAGATCTTGTTGGCATCGAGGTTGCCGGCAACCAGGTCTGCTTCAGGCAGCTGGAAAGTGTCGACGAACTCATTGATGTCGGCGCCAACAATGAACACGTCCTTGCCACTGGTGACGATGACGCCCTTGACGCTGTTATCGGACTGGATGGCCTCAACGGCAGCTTGCAGCTCCGCCAGGGTCGCACGATTGAACTTGTTGACAGACTCGCCCTGCAAATCGAACTTGAGCTCGACGATGCCGTCTTCAAGGGCTTGAACCGTGATGGCTTTACCTTCGTAAATCATCAACTGATCTCCACGCTGTGTAAGCACTTGAGAAAAAGCAAATCCGATGCTGACCGCAGCGCTGGCTGGGGCAAGTCATCGGAGGATGCCATGATAGTTCCCGGGGGCGTATGCTCGAAGTGTATCTCGAACAATTCATACGCTCGTTTGATTCGGGTGCGCACACCTTCGTGCAAATCCGGACTGTTGTCAATCTAAAGCAGTGATGGAGGCCTCTGGCAGGGCCTGTAGAAACGACTAATAAACTATTTTTTATATAGCAAAATCAGATTATTACAAGTCTTACCCAGAACCAGTCGAGACAAGTACCGGCCGTCAGCTGGCTTGCGATTCACGCAATGGAGCCAGCGCCCGATCCAACTCGTCTAGCGTATCGATGGATTCCGGCTCGATCCAGAATATCAATACCGAGAAGGACTGGCGATCGATGCGCTGCACAGCCTTCGGCAATGCATCAAGTACCGACGCCGCCTTAGCGTTATCCGCAGTACCCAGCAACCAGCGCCAGCCCTGCCCATCCCGTTCGCAGCTGAATTCCTGGTTGATCGGGCAGCGCTCCAGTGACTGTCTATAGCCCACGCAGTGCTCAAGCAACGCACCAGGCTCGCCTTCGGGCTGGCGCTCCACGCGATAGCCGGCCTTGCGCGCTGCCTCCCTCAACTGCTGAATATGCAACATACGCCCGCGTGGCAGCAACTTGAGCAGGTTGGCCACCAGTATCGCAGCCACTATTCCAACTATTGCCCAGGTCACCGGCACATACCAGGCGCCAGGGCCTTTGTCGCACAGTCGTCCAGATGGCCGCTGCGGTACTGGACTGCACGACAAAGACTGTTACTATCGGGCTGAAAAACAGGAGAAACCTGCATGCTCTATTCCCACGTATTGGTCGCCGTCGACCTGATTGATGAATGCCGCTCGGTAGCTGACCATGCCATGGCATTGGCCAAGACACTGGACGCCAAGTTGACGCTTCTGCACGTAGTCGAGCCCCTGGCCATGGCCTACGGCGGGGATGTCCCAATGGACCTGTCCATGTTGCAACAGCAACAATTCGACCAGGCCAAGGAGCGGATGCAGGCTTTTGCCGGCGACTATGGGCTTCCGGAAGAACGTTTGCAAATCGCCTTCGGCCACCCTCGCCACGAAATCCATCGGGTATCCACCGAACAGGACTGCGACCTTATAGTAGTCGGCAGCCACGGCCGCCATGGTCTGGCACTGTTACTGGGCTCAACCGCCAACGATGTACTACACGGCGCACCCTGTGACGTGATTGCCGTGCGGCTAGGTAAAAAGGAAAAGAAGTAACCCAAGCAGCAAGTCGCACACAGATCGAACCGCTTGTATACCGTCATTCCCGCGAACGCGGGAATCCATGCTGACCTTGACGTGAAGCTTGTGGCCAGAACTTGCCACTAACCCCCCGCCATATCCTCCAACTCCGCCCAACGCTCCATCGCCTTTTCCAGTTCGGCCTGTTTCGCCTCCATCTTGGCCAGCACTTCTGTGGTTTTCTCGACTGACTGTTGATAAAAGCTCGACTCGCTAACCTGAGCCTGCAGAGCTTTTAGCTCGGTTTCGAGTTTTTCCATTTGTGCTGGCAGCGCATCCAGTTCGCGTTGCAGCTTGTAGCTCAACTTGACCTTGGGCTGAGCCGGCGCCGGGGCGCTGGCTGGGGCTGTGGGAGCAGGCTCGGCTTCAGCGGGTGCTGGGGCTTCATGGATATCGGGTGCCATGGCGCGGGAGTCCCATTCTGCCAATGATTCGATCTTGCCGCCCTGGCGCAGCCAGTCAGCGTAACCGCCAACATATTCGCGCACCTTGCCGTGGCCTTCGAAGACCAGCGAACTGGTCACTACGTTGTCCAGGAATGCCCGGTCGTGGCTGACCAGCAGAACAGTGCCGTCGAATCCAGAGAGCACCTCTTCCAGCAGCTCCAGGGTTTCCACGTCCAGGTCGTTGGTTGGCTCGTCGAGTACCAGCATGTTGGCGGGCTTGCTGAACAGGCGGGCCAGCAGCAGACGCGCCCTTTCACCACCAGAAAGTGCCTTGACCGGTGTACGTGCACGTTCGGGCGAGAACAGGAAGTCGCCAAGGTAACTGATCACGTGGCGACGCTCGCCGTTGATCTCGATAAAATCGCGACCCTCGGAGATGTTGTCGATTACCGTCTGCTCCAGATTCAACTGGGCGCGCAACTGATCGAAGTAGGCGACCTCCAGCTTGGTGCCGTGCTTGACAGTACCGCTGGTGGGTTCCAGCTGACCGAGCAGCAGCTTGAGCAGCGTACTCTTGCCTGAGCCGTTGTTGCCGATCAGACCGATCCGGTCGCCACGAATGACATTCAGGTTCAGATTACGCACCAGCGGCACGTGACCCGGCCAGGCAAAGCTGACGTTATCCAGCTCGATCACGCGCTTGCCGGAGGAATCCGCGGTTTCCAGCTGGAAGCTGGCCTTGCCCTGACGCTCCAGACGCTGAGCGCGCTCGTTGCGCATTTCCTTCAACGCACGGACGCGGCCTTCGTTACGGGTGCGTCGGGCCTTGATGCCCTGGCGAATCCAGACTTCTTCCTGGGCCAGCCGCTTGTCAAACAGCGCGTTGGCCGTGGCCTCGGCAGCAAGTTGCTGCTCCTTGTGCTCAAGGAAGCTGACGTAGTTGCCCTGCCAGTCGATCAACTGACCGCGGTCCAGCTCCATGATGCGAGTGGCCAGGGCCTGGAGAAACTGACGGTCGTGGGTAATAAACAGAACAGCACCGCGAAAATCGAGCAGTACCTGTTCTAGCCAGGCAATGGTGTGGATATCCAGGTGGTTGGTAGGTTCATCCAGCAACAGCACATCGGGCTCGGCGACCAGCGCCTGGGCCAGCAACACACGCCGGCGCCAGCCACCCGACAGCTCAGACATTTTCTTGTCGGCGGGCAGACCCAGCCTGGTCAAAGTGGTCTCGACCAACTGGTCCAGTCGCCAGCCGTCCTTCGCTTCCAGACGCTCCTGCACCTTTTCCAACTTCTGCAGCTCGGCGTCGCCCATGTGCCCGGTAATCAGGTGATGGTATTCGGCGAGCAGATCGCCTACACCAGCCAGACCGGCGGCGACCACGTCATAAACAATGCTGTCATCGGCCTTGGGAAGTTCCTGGGGCAACTGGCCGATCTTGAGACCCGGTGCATACCAGATTTCGCCTTCATCGGCCGGCTGTTCGCCGTTCAGCAGCTTGAACAGGCTCGACTTGCCGGCTCCGTTGCGTCCGATCAGACACACGCGCTCCCCGCGTTCAAGCTGGAAGCCTACCTTCGACAGCAGCGGATTGAGCCCGTAGGCCAGAGAAACATCGGTAAACGAAAGCAGCGCCATATAACACCTTTTGATTAATTCAGGCCGCATTCTACCTGCTGCGCTCGGGCGCTGCATGCCATAGTTGAACACTTTGTTGGCGCCCCCTATGACGCCGCATCACAAACCGCTAAGCTTGAGATTCGTTGCGCGAACGTCAGTCGACCGCACACCTGGAATCGTCCATTACTCGCCCTACCCCGTTCGGGACCCATAATGCAGCTCTATTTTCCCATGTCAGTGAAAACCCTAACCGCCCTTGTGCTTGCAGCTCTGTTGGGCGCCAGCCTGCCTTTGCAGGCCGACATTCAGCAGCAGCGCCAAGCCTACGATCAGGCCATGTCGGCGCTCAAGGCCGGCCAGCAGCAACGCTATGCCAGCCTGCTGCCGGGCTTGCGGGACTATCCCCTCTATCCGTATCTGCTGCTGGAATCGCTGCAAATGCGGGTCAAGACAGCATCACACAGGGAAATAGAGGACTTTCTGGTCGCCCACGGCGACCTGCCCTTTGCCCAACGCCTGAAGAATGACTGGCTACGCCGCCTGGCACGCGAGGGTGAATGGAGCCTCCTGCGCAAGAATTATGACACCGCCAGCCAGGCGGCCGAGTTTGACTGCCCGCTGGCCCTGCAGAGTTGGCGCGAAGGCAATCAGAGCGCAGCCATGGGACGCGCTGCAGAGCTCTGGACTGTCGGACGCTCGCAACCCAATGCATGTGATCCGCTCTTCGACCGCTGGCGCGAGGCCGGTGGTTTGACTGAAGACGTCGCCTGGGCCCGCATTCGTGAAGCCCTGCTCTATCGCCAGGATGCCCTGGCACGCTACCTGGTGCGTTATATGCCGGGTCAGGCCGCCCTGGCAGAACTCTTTGTGAATACCGCTACCGGCCCTGAAAAACTTGCGCAGAGCGAGCGCTATCGACCAGGGGCAGGACAGCCTGCCGACAAACTGGCTGACATTGCTACGGTCTCGCTGCGCCGCTTGAGTCGTGAAGACCCCGCACAAGCGCTGGCACTCTGGCCCTACTACCGCGACCTGCCCTACAAGCAGGAAGACCGGCTGGCGATCACCCGAGACATCGGTGTGCGCATGGCCAAAAGACACGCCCCCGAGGCGCTGGCCTTCATGGCTGCCAATGATCCGCAGATGCTTGATGATCAGATTACCGAGTGGCGTATTCGTCTGGCCCTGCGCACCGGTCAATGGCAGATCGCTCAACAGTTGACCAGCAACCTGCCCGCCAGCCTTGGTGAGCAGAGCCGCTGGCGTTACTGGCGGCTGCGCAGCGCCCAGTTGGCCCGCCCGGAGGTTGGCGAACTGCGTCACGATTACCAGGAGCTCGCTAACGAAAGGGACTTCTATGGTTTTCTGGCCGCCGAGCGCAGTAACCAGCCCTACGCATTGCGTCACCAGACTGCCAAGGTAGAGCCCGCTGTTTTCGCTCGGGTGAGCAAGACCGCAGGCATCCGCCGCGCCAGGGAATTCTACGCCCGTGGGCAGGTGGTCGATGCCCGGCGAGAGTGGTACCACGTGGGCAAGATATTCAGCCGTGAAGAACTCATCGCCCAGGCCATGATGGCCCGGGAAATGGAATGGTACTTTCCGGCCATACGCGGCATCAGTCTGGCGCAATACTGGGACGACCTGGATATCCGCTTCCCGATGGCCTACCAGGAGCCGATTCGCGCCCAGGCAGCCGCACGCCAGCTCAATTCGACCTGGGTCTATGCGATCACGCGCCAAGAGAGTGCCTTTATGGCCGATGCTCGCTCCCATGCCGGCGCCACGGGACTGATGCAGCTCATGCCCGCCACCGCGCGTGAGACCGCCAGACGCTACAAGATCAACCTCAACCACCAGAACGATCTGCTGGTGCCGGAGCGCAATATTGCCCTGGGTACCGCCTATCTATCACAGCTCAATAGCATGTTCCGGGGCAATCGAGTCCTCGCTTCTGCAGCGTACAACGCCGGCCCCGGCCGCGTGCGCCAGTGGACCCGTGAGATGCCGACCATCCCGGCGGACATATGGATCGAGACCATCCCCTTCGACGAGACCCGCACCTATGTGCAAAGCGTACTCAGCTACGCGGTCATCTACGGCGAGAAGATGGGTATTCGCCAGCCGGTGATGGAACAGCACGAGCGCTATCTGGAAGCCTACCGGCCCTAGAAACGCAAACGCCCCGTACAGACGGGGCGTTTATCTAACAGACGCGAACACTTCTGCGCTCAGGCCTCCAACAGTCTCAGCCGCTCGCGAACCGCTTCAACCAGCAGGTCTGGCTGAAACTTCGACAAAAAGCCATCGCAGCCTACCTTCTCCACCATTGCCTTGTTGAAATTACCCGACAGAGAGGTATGCAGCACGACGTACAGGTCGCGCAGGCGCGGATCCTTGCGGATTTCCGAGGTCAGGCGGTATCCGTCCATCTCGGGCATCTCGGCATCAGTAATGACCATCAACAATCGCTTGGGCACATCGGCGTCCGTATCGGCCCACGCCTGCAACCGTCTGAGCGCCCGCAGTCCATCGGTTTCCACATGCAGCGTCAAATCCAACTGCGACAGGGTGTCCTTGAGCTGGGCGATACCGGTGGGGGAATCGTCGACCAGCAACACCTCGCGACCGCGGGCCTTGTTCAGTAACGCATCATCCAGCAAACCATCAGTGACCTTGGCATTGAACGGCACTATTTCGGCCAGCACTTTCTCCACATCGATAATTTCGACCAGGCGGTTGTCGTCCAGCCGGGTAATGGCCGTCAGATAATGGGAACGACCAGCGCCACGGGGCGGCGGCAGTACCGCATCCCAGTTCAGGTTCATGATGCGATCAACACTGCCGACCAGAAAGGCCTGCACGGAACGATTGTATTCGGTGACGATGATGGTGCTCTCAGGGGTGACCGGCTGGGGGCGCATGCCGATGGCACCGGAAAGATCGATGACCGGTATGGTCTGACCGCGCAGGTGGATCACGCCGACAACGTGGGGCGCGCGCTGTGGCATCTGCGTCAGACGGGGCAGCTGCAATACTTCGCGGATCTTGAATACGTTGAGGGCAAAGAGTTGCTGTCCAGCGAGCCTGAACAGCAATATTTCCAGGCGGTTTTCGCCTACCAGCCGGGTGCGCTGATCTACGGTATCCAGAACTCCGGCCATGACGGACCTCACTGATGGGGTGGCTGAACTATATGCTAAGCAGTATATCCCTTATCGGCCGTCATTGCGGTTTCTGTACCCGGCTTTGTGTAGCTTGTACGAAGCCTAGTAAAAGGCGTTTTCCTTGACCGTGTGATCAGTGACGTCACGCACCGCCGTGATCTCGGGAATACGCGCGATCATGGTTTTCTCGATGCCTTCCTTGAGGGTCACATCGACCATGCCGCAACCCTGACAACCACCGCCAAACTGCAGCACTGCCACGCCGTCTTCTACCACATCAATCAGTTTGACCTCGCCACCGTGGCTGGCCAGGCCGGGATTGATCTCGGTCTGCAACAGGTAGTTGATACGCTCATTCAGCGGGCTATCGTCATTGACCATTGGCACCTTGGCGTTAGGCGCCTTGATGGTCAACTGGCCGCCCATGCGGTCAGTAGCAAAATCCACCACCGCGTCCTCAAGGAACGGCTCGCTGACCGAATCAATCCACACGTCAAAGGAGTCGAGCTTGATCGTTCGATCCTCGGGCTTCTCCTCGCCGGGCTTGCAATAAGCGATACAGGTCTCTGCGTAGGGCGTGCCCGGCTGCGTGATGAAAACCCGGATGCCAATGCCGGGGGTGTCCTGCTTGGACAGCAAGTCGGCCAGATACCCTTCGGCTGCCTCGGTAAGGTTGATGCCTGCCATGTAATGCCTCGTGTTCAATGACTGAATGCGGCCATTGTACGGGATCACGGCGCGCGGATAAAGACATACCTTTTTGGTAGGGTATTAGCGACTCAGCCGCCCAGGGCCGAAATAAGAGCCTTGTTGAACGCCGGCAGGTCATCGGGGTTGCGGCTGCTGATCAGCGAACCATCAACCACCACTTCCTCATCGACCCACTGCGCACCGGCATTACGCAGATCGTCTTCCAGGGAGGCCCAGCTGGTCATGCGCTTGCCCTTGACCAGGTCGGCAGAGGCCAGAATCCAGCCACCATGGCAGATCACTGCAATGGGCTTGTTGGCCTTTGCGGCGTCACGCAGAAAGGTGCGGGCCATCTCGTTCAGGCGAATATTATCGCCATTGACCACCCCACCCGGCAAAAGCACTGCGTCGTACTCATCACTGCGTGCGCTATCAAAGGTCTTATCTACCTTGAAGGCGTCCGCAGGATCCATATGGTTCCAGCCGCGCACCTCGCCGGACTCATCGGCCACAATGTCTGTAGCCGCTCCCGCCTGCTCAAGCGCTTCCTTCGGGCTGGTCAGCTCTACCTGTTCGAAACCATCAGTTACCAGAATGGCGACGCGCTTGCCTTTAAGGGAATTGGCCATATGTATACTCCTAGCAAATCAGAATGTACTGCTTGTGACCGGCGACAGAGCGAAAGTTCCTGTCGTGACTGGGCACAATTTGCGATACACCTGTTTACCACCTGCGCCGCGCTTATCTGTTAAACTTGCCGGCTTTGCGTACATCTTCGGAGTCACCATGTCTGAGCGTTCTGCCCGCCTCCAAGCCCTTCACTCGGCCCTTCGCCAGCGGATTCTTATCCTCGATGGCGGCATGGGCACGATGATCCAGAGCTACAAATTCGAGGAGACGGATTTTCGCGGCGAGCGCTTTGCCGACTGGCCTTCGGATCTTAAAGGCAATAACGACCTGCTGGTACTGAGCCAGCCCGACGCCATTGCCGCGATGGAGAAGGCCTATCTGGATGCTGGCGCCGACATCATCGAAACCAACACCTTCAACTCCACGCGTATTTCCCAGGCCGACTACGGCATGCAGGATCTGGCCTACGAGCTGAACGTCGAGGGTGCCCGCCTGGCCCGCCGCGTCTGTGACGCCAAGACCGCCGAAACACCGGATCGCCCGCGCTTTGTGGCCGGGGTACTGGGGCCGACCAGCCGCACCTGCTCGATCTCTCCCGATGTGAACAACCCTGGCTACAGGAACGTCACCTTCGATGAGCTGGTAGCAGACTACATCCAGTCGACCAAGGGCCTGATCGAGGGCGGCGTCGACCTGATCCTGATCGAAACCATTTTCGATACGCTCAATGCCAAGGCTGCGATTTTTGCAGTGCAGGAGGTCTTTGATCAGTTGGGCTTTGAAGTGCCTATCATGATCTCCGGCACCATCACCGATGCCTCTGGCCGCACCCTCTCGGGTCAAACCACCGAAGCCTTCTGGAACTCCATTGCCCACGCCAATCCGATCTCGGTTGGCTTGAACTGCGCACTGGGCGCCAAGGACCTGCGGCCCTATCTGGAAGAGCTCTCGAACAAGGCCGACACGCATATATCGGCCCACCCCAACGCGGGTCTGCCCAACGAATTTGGCGAATACGACGAAACACCCGAGCAGACCGCCGCGGTGATTGAAGAATTTGCCCAGGCCGGCTTCCTGAACATCGTTGGCGGCTGCTGCGGCACCACGCCCGAGCACATTCAGGCAATCGCCAACGCGGTAGCCAGCTACCCGCCCCGCGCCATACCGGATATTCCCAAGGCCTGCCGTCTGGCGGGTCTGGAGCCGTTCACCATTGATCGCAGCTCCCTGTTCGTCAACGTTGGCGAGCGTACCAACATTACCGGCTCTGCCCGCTTCGCGCGGCTGATCCGTGAGGACAACTACACCGAAGCACTGGAAGTAGCACTGCAGCAAGTCGAGGCCGGCGCGCAGATCATCGACATCAACATGGACGAGGGGATGCTCGACTCGAAGGCGGCCATGGTCACCTTCCTCAACCTGATTGCCGGCGAACCGGACATCTCCCGTGTGCCGATCATGATCGACTCCTCCAAGTGGGAAGTCATCGAAGCGGGCCTCAAGTGCATTCAGGGTAAAGGCATCGTCAACTCCATCTCCATGAAGGAAGGCGTTGAACAGTTCAAGCAACAGGCGCGTCTGTGCAAGCGTTATGGCGCAGCCGTCATCGTCATGGCCTTCGACGAGCAGGGCCAGGCAGACACCGCCGCGCGCAAGCGCGAGATCTGCAAGCGCTCCTACGACATTCTCGTGAATGAGGTCGGCTTTCGGCCCCAGGACATCATCTTCGATCCGAACATCTTCGCCATCGCCACCGGCATTGAAGAACACAACAACTACGCCGTGGACTTTATCGAGGCCTGCGCCTACATCCGCGACGAGCTGCCCTATGCCCTGACCTCCGGCGGCGTATCCAACGTGTCGTTCTCGTTCCGTGGCAACAACCCTGTGCGCGAGGCGATCCACTCGGTGTTCCTGCTCCATGCGATCCGCAACGGCCTGAGCATGGGCATCGTCAACGCTGGTCAGCTGGAGATCTACGACGAAATCCCCAAAAAGCTTCGGGACATCGTCGAAGACGTGGTGCTTAACCGCAATCCAGAGGGTACCGACGCCCTGCTTGCAATCGCCGACGAGTACAAGGGCGACGGCAGTGTCAAGGAAGCCGAGACCGAAGAGTGGCGTAGCCTGGACGTGAACAAGCGCCTGGAGCACTCCCTGGTCAAGGGTATTACCGCGTTCATCGTGGAGGACACAGAAGAAGCCCGCCAACAGTGCGCACGCCCCATCGAAGTGATCGAAGGCCCACTGATGGCCGGCATGAACATCGTTGGCGACCTCTTCGGCGCCGGCAAGATGTTCCTGCCCCAGGTGGTCAAATCCGCCCGCGTAATGAAGCAGGCAGTTGCTCACCTGATTCCCTTTATTGAAGCGGAAAAAGGCGACAAGCCCGAAGCCAAGGGCAAGATCCTCATGGCCACGGTCAAGGGCGACGTACACGACATCGGCAAGAACATCGTCGGCGTGGTACTCGGCTGTAATGGCTACGACATCGTCGACATGGGCGTCATGGTCCCGGCAGAAAAGATCCTCAAGACCGCCATCGCCGAGAAGTGCGACATCATTGGCCTATCCGGCCTGATCACGCCCTCGCTGGACGAAATGGTCCATGTGGCCAAGGAGATGCAGCGCCAGGGCTTTCACCTGCCGCTGATGATCGGCGGCGCTACTACCTCCAAGGCGCACACCGCGGTCAAGATCGAACCGCATTACAAGAACGATGCAGTCATCTATGTGACCGATGCTTCCCGCGCCGTCGGCGTAGCCACCAGCCTGCTCTCCAAGGAGATCAAGCCCGACTATATCGCCAAGATCCGCGCCGACTACGAAGTCGTGCGCGAGCGCACCGCCAACCGCCGCGCCCGCACCGAATACCTGAGCTATGAACAGGCCCGCGCGAACAAATTCCAGCTGGACTGGGACAACTACGAACCCCCTGCCCCGTCCTTCACCGGTATTCGCACCCTGGAAGACATTGATCTGGCCGAGATCGCCGAGTTTATCGACTGGACGCCCTTCTTTATCTCCTGGGATCTGGCCGGCAAGTATCCGCGCATCCTTGAAGACGAAGTGGTGGGTGAAGCCGCGCGCTCCCTGTTTGCCGACGCCCAGGAAATGCTCAAGCGCATGATCGACGAGAAGCAGATCAAGGCCAAGGCCGTGCTCGGTTTCTGGCCCGCCAACCAGGTCAACGACGACGATATCGAACTGCAGGATGCAGACGGCCAGCCCCTGGCCATGCTGCACCACCTGCGTCAGCAGAACGTAACCCCGGACAAGAAACCAAGCATGAGTCTGTCCGACTTTATCGCGCCCAAGGAGTCGGGTAAGCAGGACTACATAGGCGGCTTCATCACCACCGCTGGTATCGGCGCCGAAGAACTGTCCAAGCAATACGAGGACAAGGACGACGACTACAACGCGATCATGGTCAAGGCCCTGGCTGACCGCCTGGCCGAAGCCTGCGCCGAGTGGCTGCACCGCAAGGTCCGTACCGAGATGTGGGGCTACATCGAGCAGGAAGACCTGGATAACGACGCCTTGATCCGCGAGAAATATCAGGGCATCCGCCCTGCCCCCGGCTATCCCGCCTGCCCGGATCACACCGAAAAGAGCACGTTGTTCAGCCTGCTAGATCCGCAAAGCAACTGCGGCGTGACCCTGACCGAAAGCTACGCGATGTTCCCCACCGCAGCTGTGAGCGGTTGGTACTTCTCGCATCCACAGTCCAAATACTTCGCCGTGGGCAAGATCACCAAGGATCAGGTCGAGTCCTATAGCGAACGCAAGGATGCAGAGTTGAGCGTCACCGAGCGCTGGCTCTCGCCGAACCTGTCCTACGACAACTGATCGGCTGATGTCGATCCTGCCAGGGCGCGACAAGCTCAGAACCATCACCTTTCTGGGCTTGCCGATCATGGGCGGCATGCTCAGCCAGAGTCTGATGAATCTGGTTGACGCTGCCATGGTAGGCACCCTGGGCAGCGCCGCGCTGGCCGGAGTGGGTCTTGGCAGTTACGTCAACTTCATGGCCGTCGCTCTGGTCATGGGTCTAGGCGCTGGCGTACAGGCGATGGTCGCGCGCCGCCGGGGTGAAGGCAGCACAGATCAATTGGCTGCACCACTTAACGAAGGTCTGCTGATTGCCCTGGCGCTGGCCATTCCGCTGACGCTGATCGGTTGGTTTCAAGCAGACAATATTCTCGCCTTTCTGACCGACGACACCGCCGTACAGGAAACCGGCACGGGCTATTTCCAATGGCGCGCCCTGGCGATCGTCGCGGTTGGCGCCAACTTTGCGTTTCGCGGCTACTGGAACGGCATCCGCCAGACCGGCATGTACCTGCAGATCCTGATCATCATGCATGTGCTTAACGTGCTGATCAGCTATGGTCTGATATTCGGCCGTTTCGGCCTGCCCGAAATGGGTGCCGAAGGCTCTGGTCTGGGTACCTGCATTGCCTTGTTCATCGGCACCGGCATGTATGTGGTAATGACCCTGCGCAATGGCCGCAAGCATGGCTTTCTGGCTGCCCGTCCGCGCAGCCGCGAGATCCGCGCCATGCTGCGCCTGTCTGTGCCCAACTCCCTGCAGCAGTTCTTCTTTGCCACCGGTATCACCACCCTGTTCTGGATCGTTGCGCAGATCGGCACCTCGGAGCTGGCCATCGCCCACGTACTGGTCAACCTCTCACTGTTTCTCATATTGCCGGGCGTTGGCATGGGCATGGCAGCCACCACCCTGGTATCCCACAGTCTGGGCGACCGCAAACCCGAGGAAGCCTATCGCTGGGGCTGGGATGTGGTCCGCGTAGCAGTGTGCGTGCTCTTTGTCATGGGCGTGCCCTTCTGGCTGGCGCCGCATCTGGTGCTCGGGCTGTTCACCCAGGATCCCGAACTACTCGCTCTTGGTGAATGGCCCCTGCGCGTCACGGGCATCGGCATGGCGCTGGATGCCACGGCGCTGGTGCTGACCCAGGCATTGCTGGGCGCCGGAGCCAGCCGCACGGTCATGGCGGTGAATCTGGGCAGCCAGTGGCTGATGTTCCTGCCGCTGGCCTATCTGGCCGGACCGGTACTGGGTGGCGGACTGCTGACCATCTGGATACTGCAGAGCTGCTACCGCGCCTCGACCTCGGTGATCTTTGCGCTGGTCTGGCGTCGCCGCCGCTGGGCAGACATTCGCATCTGAGGCCCGATGTGCGATCATCCGACAAAACACGGGCCGGAGACACCATGAGTACAGGTGAGCAACAGGATCAGAAAAAAGAAGAAGCCGGAATGACATTCGGCCAGATGTTCATGAGTGTGCTGGCTGCCGCCCTGGGTGTGCAGAGCAGCAAGGCGCGTCAGCGGGACTTCACCAAGGGCAAGCCCAGCCATTTCATAATACTCGGGATCGGCTTTACGCTGGCGTTCGTACTGATCATCGTGGGTGTGGTGAAGCTGGTATTGCATCTGGCCGGAATCTAGCATTGCATGCTAGCAAGGCCACTTCGCCCGGGGCCGGGCGAAGTCGGAATTCTCTTAGTGCTGGCTAACCCAGAAAACGGCAGTCGCGACCGCGATCAGAATCAGTGCTACTGCAGCAAAAGCATCCAGGTAACTGTCGGCGTTATTTCCTGAATCCTGCATTTCGTGCTCGTTCATGGCCATGTCCTTTCTTGTTTTTGTAAACAACTTTGGGTCTTTACACCCGATACGTTAAGCTGCACACGACGTAACTGTCAAACATGCGGAGTGCCAGAGCACATAAAGGCTGCGCAGAGGCATCGGACCCTGCTTATTTGATCTAAACATATACATAAACATTCCTTTTGTGCATATCGAAAATTTGCTATCTTCCCGCCTCGAGTTTCGGCCGATCGGGTAGAGCAGTGTTTCTTACGCGCTCCCCAACCTAACTACCGACAGGTTGTCAGAATGTATATCTACGACGAGTATGACCAACGGATTGTCGAGGAACGTGTAGCCCAGTTCCGCGACCAGACCCGCCGCTATCTGGCCGGCGAGTTGACCGACCCCGAATTCCTGCCGCTGCGCCTGCAGAACGGCCTTTACGTACAGCGTTACGCACCCATGCTGCGTATCGCCATACCCTATGGCCTGATCTCTTCCACGCAGATGCGCAAGCTGGGCCTGATTGCCCGCGAATATGACAAGGGCTACGCCCACTTCAGTACCCGCCAGAACGTCCAGTTCAACTGGCCGGCCCTGGAAGATGTGCCGGATATTCTCGCGCACCTGGCCGAAGTACAGATGCACGCCATCCAGACCAGCGGCAATTGCATCCGCAACACCACCACCGACCAGTTTGCCGGTGTGGCTGCGGACGAGCTGGTTGATCCGCGCCCCTGGTGCGAGATCATCCGTCAGTGGTCGACCTTTCACCCCGAGTTCGCCTATCTGCCGCGCAAGTTCAAGATCGCCGTCAACGGCGCCACTGAAGACCGCGCAGCCATTGGCGTACACGATATCGGTCTGAACGTGGTCAGGAACGAAGCCGGCGAGATTGGCTTCCGTGTACTGGTCGGTGGCGGCCTGGGCCGCACGCCCATGGTCGGTAGCGAAATCAACGCCTTCCTGCCCTGGCAGCACCTGCTCAGCTATCTGGACGCCATTCTGCGTGTATACAACCGCTATGGCCGTCGCGATAACAAGTACAAGGCGCGCATCAAGATTCTGGTCAAGGCACTCACACCGGCGGTATTTGCCGAACGTGTAGAAGCCGAATGGCAACACACCAAGGATGGCCCGACCACCCTGACCGAAGCAGAACTCGGCCGCGTAGCAGGCCACTTCAGCGCCCCAGCCTATGAAACCCTGCGCGGTGATGACGATGCCTATCTGGCACAGCGTCAAGCCGACAAGGGCTTTAACAACTGGGCGCTGCGCAACGTGCACGCCCACAAGGTGCCCGGCTACGCAGCCGTGACCCTGTCACTCAAGCCGACCGCCGTTGCCCCCGGTGACGCCACCGATAAACAGATGGATGCCGCCGCCGACCTGGCTGACCGATTCAGCTTTGGTGAGCTACGTGTGACCCACCAGCAGAACCTGGTACTGGCCGATGTTCGCCAGGCCGACCTGCATGCACTCTGGCAGGCAGCCAAGGAGCAAGGCTTCGCCACCCCCAACATCGGCCTGCTGACCGACGTGATCTGCTGCCCCGGTGGCGACTTCTGCTCCCTGGCCAACGCCAAGTCCATCCCGATTGCCGAAGCCATCCAGCGCACCTTTGATGATCTGGATTACCTGCACGACATCGGCGAGCTGGACCTGAACATCTCCGGCTGCATGAACGCCTGTGGTCACCACCACGTGGGCCACATCGGTATTCTGGGTGTGGACAAGAAAGGCGCCGAGTTCTATCAGGTCTCCCTGGGTGGCAACAGCGGCCGCAACGCCGCCATTGGCAAGATCCTCGGGCCCTCCTTCGCCGCAGAAGAAATGCCCGGCGTAGTCCAGAAGGTCGTGGACGTCTACGTCGCCAACCGCACACCCGAAGAGCACTTTATCGACACCTACCAGCGTATCGGCATGGACCCCTTCAAGGAGCGTGTATATGCAGCAGCTAATTAAGGGCGACGCACTAGTCAAGGAAACCTGGCACCTGCTGCCAGCCGACACCACGCTTGAAGGCCTGTCCAACAGCGACGACCTGATCGTGCCGCTGGAACTGTGGCTGGAACACGCCCACGCCCTGAAAGCCCGCGATGGCGGCCTGGGTGTATGGCTGAACAGCGATGAAGAAGTGGAAGCCATCGCCGATGACCTGGAGCACTTTCAGGTCGTTGCCCTGAACTTCCCGGTATTCAGCGACGGCCGCAGCTACTCCAACGCCCGTCTGCTGCGTGACCGCTACGGATACAAAGGCGAAGTGCGCGCCATTGGCGACGTACTGCGCGATCAATTGTTCCTGATGAAACGCTGCGGCTTTGATGCCTATGTGATTCGTGAAGACCGTAATGCTGAAGAAGCCCTGCAGAGTCTGAAAGACTTCTCAGAGGTCTATCAGGCGGCTACTGATCAGCCACAGCCGTTGTTTCGTCGGCGGGGTTGATACCCCTCCGAGCTAAAGCCGGGGCGTTCTGCTCCGGTTGGTTTGATCCTTCTCTTCTAAATAGAACGTGATAGCTGCGTGCATGGCTGTGGGCGGTTGTTGGCTGTGGGCGGAGATTTTGTCGTTGCGCCCGGCTATTAAACCGTAGCACTATGCCAGTAACTGCTGACGCGCAGTCCCCTCTTTGGTGGCATGGATGCCCTGTTGTCTATTTTTGGCATTTATTCCCCCGCATGGCGACTCATTGTGTGGCATTGACTGGTGGTCGATTCGGCCATAGTGGTCTTAAGCCGCGTTCGGCTTAATCTCCGGTCGACATGGAGGAAAAGGTGCATAACAGACTGATCTTTTTGGAAAATCCCGCAAAACGGTGCGGAATGTTATGCCGCGTATTAACGACGCGTTCGGTCTAATCACTGCTAGGGCACCAAGATGGTTATGAGTAATAATCAAAGAATTTTATGCTGGCTTGGAATCTTTCCAGTACCAGCGGCTTTGGTTATCTTAGGTGCACAGAGTGCCTATTGGTTTGGTTCAATTACCGGTGCATGGCCGCCCGCTATATTTCTTTTGGTTGTTGGCATTGTACTGGGCGCATTTAGCCTTAGCCGTATTCAGTTTTCCGGCTCTACTATCAAGCGTATCTCTGTGGCTTTATACATTCCTGTGCTAGCAATATTGCTCTGGGTCATGGCATTTTTAACGGCCTGCTCACACGGGGATTGCATATGAGCGTCAAAGCCCTGACAGGCGACAGCACGGTGACCGTGAAATCTGCTCACTGAGACGGACCAAGGCCCGCCCCTTAACCAAACTTTAGACATCGCTAGAGCATATGCGCCGCCAACTCACACCCGATGAACTTGACTTGCTCTACAGCAGTGTAGGCCGCTGCATCTGGCACATCCAGTATCTGGAAGACGTGCTACACACACTCCTCACAATGAAGGTCGAGATTCGTGAGCCAGGTCGGGTCACGGCGGTAGAAGCATCTGAACTCCTAGCCAAGCATCGGCGGGCGAGTCTCGGAACAGCTTTGGGGACAGCCGAGAAGCACGGTGCGTTGCAACCAGAACTGCTTGCTGATTTGCGTCTTTTGAAAGATGAGCGAGATTGGCTTGTTCATCGCTCGATGCATCAAGATGGCGATTCGCTCTACACCGACGAAGGAAGAAGTGGAGTCTTATCTAGGCTCGAAGCTCTGATGCAAAAGACCCTTCACCTCAAGGGCAAAATCCTGGCGGAAACAGAAGTATTCTGTGCTGGGCATGGAATTTCATCGGAGCAGGCAGAACAACTTGCCCAGGAGCAAATTGCGCGACTCAAAAGCGATATCTAACCATTTCATCGAGCGGATGCCCAACCGGCTGCGCCGGTCGATCACCGCTCATGTCAAACGTTGGGCGATGAATATATCGATGATAGTAATTAAGAATAATACCCGCAGAGATTAAGGGAGTTACTCCATGCGACATGTTCCGACCTCTCTCTATATCGACACCGAGTTCTTCAAAAGACAAGGGCTCCGCTTTGACACAAAGGTATTCACCGCCTTAATCAGTACATTTACTAAAGGTGGCCTTCGCCTGCTCGTACCGAAAATTATGGAGCGCGAGCTGCTCCGCCATTTCTCAAGGGAAGCTGAAAAGGCCGCTAAGGCAGTCACCAGCGCCCATAAGGCATACCCTGTCAATAACTTGTGCCTTGTTGAACTCTCTTCCGAAGAGGAGCTGAAAAAGCAATGTATTGAAGAGATGAACCGGCAATGGTCTTCCTTCAAGGAACATTTCGTCGTTGAGAACCTGCCGATTGCTGGCAATCTTGAGGATGTTATTGACTGGTATTTTGACATCCACCCACCCTTCTCAGAAAAGAAGCCGAAGGAATTTCCTGACGCGTTTATTTTAAGCGCACTAGATCAGCATCATAAGCAATACCACGCAAATATTGCCGTCGTTGGTTTTGATGGTGACTTTCGACAAGCCTGCGAGAGCCGACGCTATATTTTGTATTTCCCTGATCTGGACAAGTACATCGAGGCATTCCAGCCGGAATTGTCAGGGGAGGAAAGGCTGCCCGGTGACGTTGATTTTACGAAACCCATCACCACGGAGGATCTGACTGAACTAAAGGCCATACTCGCTCGCGGGAACAAGGTGACACCAATTGAAATTGACCGGGTCATGCAGTTATTGGAAAGTCGAGGGTCGAATTACGATTATTTTTTCCAGCATGCTGGCGATGCTGTTTGGTTAGATCCTCTTTCGGAAAGAGGGTATTTTCTCACCCCCCCCAACGCAGAGCAGACCACCGAAGGGCATTACATCGTTCCATGGTGGCCTCCCCTTGAATATCTGATACGCATCTTTGACGCTGCGCCTGCTGAGGTAATGGAGATAACGTCAGCACTTCCGAATACAGATAATTTTCGGGTTTTGGAAGGTATCTTGAAAATCGTGTTAGAAGCCGATTCGGCTAATGCGCTTTTAAGGTTTTCTCGATTTATTACAGCTTATATTGAAAACTACCGATGGGGTCACGAGCACATCATCAGTTTGCTGAAAAAGCCGTTTATTTTTGATGCGCATCTTTCCGAAGTTACCCCCGCCTTATTGCTTAAGATTGTTGAGTTTCGCAGAGATCCTCGTGAGCAGGAAAAGCGGTTGCGACGCAAAGATAACCCGGAAGCTTGGAACACTTCGCTGGAACCGGTTCCGCGTTTCGATCAATGGGAATATCAGCAAATTCTTGAACAAGGTGTCCGCCCCTTGGCCGAGCGTGAGTCTTATCAGGTTGCCCGCGTCCTGATTGATGCGGTGGCAAGCATGATTCGGCTGGGTATGCACCCCGAAGATTCCGAGAAAGGCAGCGACCAGGACTATTCGGAAATCTGGTGCCGGAGGCTGGATAAGCCAGATCGCGACTATCAAGATACGAAGGAAACGCTGGTGCAGACTCTGACCTACGCCTGTGAGCAGGTTTATGAAAAAGCCCCGGAATCCGTTGACGCTATGGATCAGGCATTGCGAAATAATCGCTGGAAGGTGTTCAAGCGACTGCGGCAGCACCTTTACGCGTCGCACCCCAATGCCCAGACCCTCCCATGGATACGCGAGCAGGTTCTTGGTCACGATGACTATCCCAATTGGGAGCACCACTACGAATTCCAATTGATGATACGCAGGGCCACCGAACACTTCGGCCCCCGCCTACTCAATGAGGAGGAACGAAGAGGGATTTTCGATGCCATTCTCAGCGGGCCTTCGAAGGAGCATTTCCGTGAATGGATGGGTGAACGTTACAGTGAGGAGGCTTTCCAACAGCGTCAGCGGTACTTTCATCGTATGCAGCTACGTCCATTCGCCGCACTGCTGAGCGGGGATATTCGACGGCATTTCGATGAGCTGGAAGGTGAAGCCCAGGCTAAAGCTGTTGCCGATGACAGCTATTCACCTTATGGACGAGTAACTGGCGGCACGGTCAGCTATCAGAGCCCGAAGACCGCCGAGGATCTTGAGCGCCTCACGGATGAAGATCTTTTGACCTATTTGAACGATTGGAACGAGGAGCATCGGGACAAGGACGACTGGCTGGTTGAAATCAATATCTCCGCGCTGGCTGGCGTCTTTCAATCTCTGTTCAAAGAGAAGATCGTGCCACATGGCGGGAGGCTAAATTTCTGGCTCGCGAACCGTGACCGGATTGCTCGGCCGGTCTATGTCGCCGCCATGCTCAAGGCCATGCTCGAACTCGTCAAGGAGAAGAACTTCGACAAACTGGACCGGTGGCTTGAGTTCTGTGCATGGGTCCTGACACATCCGGACACGGCGCGAGAGGAAGGAGAACCCGAGCCGCGAGACGAATCACGCGACCATCCCGACTGGGGCAGCTCGCGCCGGGCCGTGGTTGATTTTATTGACACCTGTGTGCACAAGGATACGGATGCGCCAATCACCGCAAGGGATGGACTTGCCGCTCTGCTTCGAAAGGCGTGCGGTCAGTCCGACTGGCGGCTCGACTACGACCGCCCGGTATTGCTTAACCGCGACGATCCTATTACCGAGGCCATCAACCATACCCGCAGCCGGGCACTCGAGTCCCTTATCAATTTCGGTTTCTGGATTCGCCGTCAGTTGCCGGAAGACCGGTTGCCGGAAGTGACCGGCATCCTCACGGAACGCATAGCCGATAGTGCTGAAATCCCGCTAACCCGGCCTGAGCAGGGGTTGCTGGGGATGCACTTCGGGGACCTTTGTACGCTTAATCGGGATTGGGCCGCCCAGCAACGCGAAATCTTTTTCCCGCAGGCAAATGAACCTGTTTGGCGGGATGCTTTCGGCAGCTATATCCGCTTTAACCGTCCGGTAAAACTGACGTTTGAAATTCTGAAGGGTGAGTTTGAATACGCAATAGAGAACCTAAATATCCTGACGAAAGAAAAAGGCGACGGTAAGGAGCTTATTGACAGACTGGGTCAGCACCTTTTCACATATTACCTTTGGGAGGTCTACCCCCTGAGGGGTGACGAAAGCCTGCTTGAGCGTTTCTATGACAAGACCAAAGACGACCGGAAACGCTGGGGGCAACTTTTCGATCACGTTGGTCGGTCATTGAAAAATAGCGGCAGGCAACTGGATAAAATGCTGACCGACCGCATTATTGCTTTTTTCGATTGGCGCTTTGAAACTGCTGAACCGCTGGAACTTCAGGAATTTACCTTTTGGTTGAAAGCCGAATGCCTCGGCTCTGACTGGCGTTTGCAATCGTACTCGAAGATTCTCGATCTTGGCCGGGAAAAAGATGTTGGACTTTTCCTAGAGGTGAGAGCTTTGAATAACTTGCTCCCGAATAACCTGGCATTGGTTGTCGAATGTTTCTCCAAAATAACGGATGCCATGGACCAAGGTACGCAGATGTATATCTCAGCCGATGACGCCAAGCCTATTTTAAAGGCTGGCCTGACTGCTGAAGACCTTCAGGTCCGTGAGAATGCTGAACGTGCCCGGGAAAATCTATTGCGGCTCGGCCGCTTTGATTATCTGGACGTCGAATGAAGGTTTGCCCAACAGCAGAATTGGGGTCAGATACCCTCTTGAAATTCAAGCGCTGACATAGCAATTTTTGCATCAAATGGCTGGCCTGACTTCACTACACCGTAGATCAGGTGTACCAGTTTGCGCATGCTAGCACTGACAATAATCAATGGGGTCAGAGTTGTTGATCGCGTTTGGGTAATTGGGGTCAGGGTAATTGGGGTCAGATTAAAATTTACCGAAAATCTTTATCTAAAATCTTGATCTGCCCCCAATTTCTCTAGCGGCGCTCTGATCAGGCATAATTCACTGCCTGTTACCTTTGAGGATGCCTCCATGCCCGTCGCCATGGCTCGCCATATTCTGGTAAAAACCGAAGCCGAAGCCGCCGCACTCAAGCAGCGTATTGCCGCAGGCGAAGCCTTTGATGTGCTGGCAAAGAAGCACTCCACCTGCCCATCAAAGAAAC